>NZ_JBEZVK010000074.1:0-28703 GCF_040636955.1 Streptomyces sp. NPDC032472 | reverse complement strand
GTGAGTTCGGGGCCGGGGTCGGTGCCGCGGGTGTCGGCGAGGGTGCGGCGGGTGTGTTCGTACGCGGCGAGGGCTTCGGCGGGCCGGCCCGCCGCGCGCAGGGCACGCAACTGCTGGGCGCGCAGGGTCTCGTCGTACGGGTGCTGCTCGATCAGGGCCTCGATGTCCGGCAGCAGCCCGGCCGGGTCGGCGGAGCCGGCGCGCAGATCGGCCTCGATGCGGTCGCGCAGGGCGGCGGTGCGGTGCGCCTCGGGGGCGGAGGCGTGGGCGGTGCGGGCCGGCTCGGCCAGGTCGGCGAGGGCCGGGCCGCGCCACAGGTCGAGCGCGGTGCGGAGGGTTGCGGCGGCGCGGTCCGGATCGGCGGTGAGGTCGGCGCGGCCGGTGCGGAGCAGGCGGGTGAAGCGGTGCAGGTCCACCTCGTCGCGGTCCGCCACCGCCAGCCGGTAGCCGCCCGCCGGATCCGCCAGGACGGTGTCCCGGCCGCCCAGGGCTCGCCGCAGCCGCGCCACCAGGGCCTGCAGGGCTGCCGGGGCGTCCCGGGGCGGGTCGTCGCCCCAGACCTCGTCGACCAGGTCGGACACCCGCACGGCCGCCGGGCCGCCGGCCCGCAGCGCGAGCGCCGCCAACAGCGCGCGCAGCCGGGCCCCGCCAACGGGAACGGAAACGCCGGCCGCGTCACGAACTTCGGTGACACCGAGGATGAGATACCGCACCGGCCCCATTCTGCCGCGCCGCTCCGCGCGGGGGCGCGGGGGTTATGGCGGCGGGGCCATGCCCGTCGCAGCCGGGTTCCCCGGGGCGAATGCCGCCGGGGCCGGATTCACCCGATCTCGGCTTCGACAGCGGCTACGGAACCCGTAGTGCCGCCAGGCGTTGTGCGAACGGCACCACCTCGAAGCCGTCCGCCGGATCCACCGAGGTGATCGCCCCCGTCAGCGAGCGGGGCGCGATCGCGGCGGCGGTGTCGACGGACAGGGCAGTGTCGCGCCCGGCGGGCGCCATGAAGCGCGCCAGCTCCGCGCCGGCCCGCTCGATCCGCTGCGCCAGCCCCTCCTCGCCCCAGTCCTCCGAGGCCGCGTACACGGCGGTCGGCAGGACGAGGGCGCGCAGGTACGTGAACAGCGGCCGCAGAGCGTGTTCGGTGACCAGGGAGTGCCGGGCCGTGCCGCCGGTCGCGCCGAGGAGCACCGGTTTGCCGGTGAGGGAGTCCTTGTCGATGACGTCGAAGAACGACTTGAACAGGCCGCTGTACGACCCCGCGAACACCGGCGTCACGGCGATCAGGCCGTCCGCGGCTGCCACCGCGTCGAGCGCGGCGGCCAGTCGGGCGGGCGGGAACCCGGTGACGAAGTGCTGGGCGATCTCCGTCGCCAGGTCCCTCAGCTCGATCACCTCGGGCTCGGCGTCCACGTGGCCCAGGGTCGCGGCCGCGAGCCGGTCGGCGAGCAGGCGGGTCGAGGAGGGCGAGCTCAGGCCCGCCGATACGACGATGAGCTTCATGCCTGCGTCTTCTCCTTCAGGGTCTCCCGGTTCAGGGTCTCCCGGGCCGCCGCCACGCGGGCGGAGTGCGTCGGCGCGTCCGGCACGCCGGCCGGGCGCAGGTTCGCGAACTCCTTGCGGAGGACGGGCACGACCTCTTCGCCGAGCAGGTCGAGCTGCTCCAGGACGGTCTTCAGGGGCAGGCCCGCGTGGTCCATCAGGAACAGCTGGCGCTGGTAGTCGCCGGCGTAGTCCCGGAAGGACAGGGTGCGCTCGATGACCTGCTGCGGTGAGCCGACGGTCAGCGGTGTCTGGGCGGTGAACTCCTCCAGGGACGGGCCGTGGCCGTACACCGGCGCGTTGTCGAAGTACGGACGGAACTCGCGCACCGCGTCCTGGGAGTTCTTGCGCATGAACACCTGGCCGCCGAGCCCGACGATGGCCTGCTCGGGGGTGCCGTGGCCGTAGTGGGCGTAGCGCTGGCGGTAGAGGTTCACCATCTGCTTGGTGTGGGAGGCCGGCCAGAAGATGTTGTTGTGGAAGAAGCCGTCGCCGTAGTACGCGGCTTGCTCGGCGATCTCCGGCGAGCGGATGGAGCCGTGCCACACGAAGGGCGCGACGCCGTCCAGCGGGCGCGGGGTCGAGGTGAAGGACTGCAGCGGCGTACGGAACTTGCCCTTCCAGGTGACGACGTCCTCGTCCCACAGGCGGCGCAGCAGGGCGTAGTTCTCGATGGCGAGGTCGATGCCGTCGCGGATGTCCTTGCCGAACCAGGGGTAGACCGGGCCGGTGTTCCCGCGGCCCATCATCAGGTCCACGCGGCCGTCGGCGACGTGCTGGAGCATCGCGAAGTCCTCGGCGATCTTCACCGGGTCGTTCGTGGTGATCAGCGTCGTCGACGTGGACAGGATCAGGTTCTCGGTGCGCGCGGCGATGTAGCCGAGCATCGTCGTCGGCGAGGAGGGGACGAACGGCGGGTTGTGGTGCTCGCCGGTCGCGAAGACGTCGAGACCGACCTCCTCGGCCTTCTGCGCGATGGCGAGCATCGCCTTGATGCGCTCGTGCTCGCTGGTCGCGCGTCCGGTCGTCGGATCGGGCGTGACGTCACCGACGGTGAAGATCCCGAACTGCATGGCTCCCCTTCCGAGGTTGTTTAGAATTCAACTATACCCGGGAACGGGGGCTGCGCCCGGGGTATTCCCGCTGCAGGGGCGAGAGAGCCGCCGCGGCCGACGCCCCGGGCCCCGGGGCAGCGGTCCCGGCCGCTCTCCCACCTTCCAGTCAGTGACCTATCAGCCCCTGGCCAGCAGAAACACACCCGCGCCGGCTGTCTGTCACCTCCAGGGACGGAACCAAGCCATCGCGGTGCCGGCGCGGCGGCCTCAGCGGCGCCTCCGGGCAGGACGGCCCGGCGTACGGCGTACGCCGGAGGGCGGGCGGCGTACGGCGGAGGGCGGGGGGCGGGGGGCCTACGCGGGCTCGGGCGCGAGGAAGGCGGCCCGGTCACCGGTCACGGCGTGCCCGGCGCGGTCAGGCGGGCTGCCACAGCTCGACCCGGTTGCCCTCGGGATCGGTGACCCAGCCGAACCGGCCGACTCCGTCCATCTCCTGCGTCTCCTCGGCGACGTCCGCTCCCCTGGCGCGCAGTTGCGCGAGCATCGCGTCCAGATCACGGACCCGGAAGTTGAGCATGGTCTGCTGGGCGCGGGAGCCGAAGTAGTCGGTCTCGGACTCGAACGTCGCGAACACCGTCGGCCCGGCATTCTGCTGCCACAGGCCGTACTCATCGGCGTCCAGGCCCAGGCAATCGCGGTACCACGCGCTCAGGGCCGCCGGGTCGGCGGCCCGCAGGAAGTACCCGCCGATGCCCAGCACACGTTCCATGCCGCCATCCTGCCAGGACGGCGACCGGGACGACGGGGCGGCGCCGACACGCGCGCCCGGATGCCGTGGATCGGCGGCCGGGTCGAGGAGGATCGCGCCGCGGCCGCCGCTGCCCTTCCCACGCCGTCGGAGTCACCATGGCCCCACCCCCGGACCCACTTCCCCGAAGCCCTTCCGGGGCGTCGATCCTCCCGGTGCTGCTCACGATCGCGGTCCTGATCGTGGTGGCGGTGGGCGTCGGGTCCTGGCTGCAGTTCAGCGAGCGGCAGGCGAGCGACACGGTCCACACGGTCGGATCCTCGGCCGCCGACCGGGTGGACGTGGAGGCCGCCGTCCAACGCGTCGACGCCGCCGCCAGAGAGCTGGTGCTCCGGGTAAGGGTCACCCCGCACGGCTCCCTCGGCGACCTGGCGTTCAAGGCGCACGAGTGGCTCGCGACCAGGGACGCCAAGGTCGCGATCACCGGTGGATCGATCAGCGACTACCCGTTCGACACCTACGAGACCGGCATCGGGTTCCGGGCGCTGCTGGGCGGCAGGCAGGTACCGGTGCGACTGCTGCTCTCCGACATCGACACCCTCTTCTCGGTCTCCGCGACATCCACGCCGTCCGGGAAGGAAGCCGTCCTGGCGCTGGGGCTGGCCCGATCGGGCAGCCTGCTCGTCTTCGCCGTGTTCATGATGATCGTGATGTGGGCGCCGGCGGCGTCCGTACTCCTCGGGGCCTGGTACCTGACGACCCGCGGCAAGGGCCTGGTCCGGCCCGCCATGGCCTGGATGGCTGCCACCCTGTTCGCCCTCTCGGCGTTCCGCAACACCGCCCCCGGCACGCCACCGATCGGCTGCGTGACGGACTGGTTCGCCTTCCTGTGGGCCGAGACGGTCACCGCCCTCCGCCTGATCGCCGCGGTCATCGCCGGCGTCCGCACCGCCCTCCGCTCCGACGAGACCCACCCCGCCTGGTACTTCGGTCAGAATTGGCAGCCTGAACCGGCCGTTGTCGTCGTTCAGCGCATGGTGGGCGGCACACGTCAGCGGTGGTCCACGCCCCCCGGGCACAGGTCGAGCGGGCGCAGGTCGCCTACCTCGCTGCCCAGCTGGCGCTCGTCGTGGGGGTCTGGCACAGTCTGGCCGGCCTGGAGTCCCGGCCGAAGTAGTGCCGGCGCATCACCGTCCGCACCAACGACTCGACGATCCGACAAAACGGTCTAGAAGGGCGGCCAGTGGGAACCCGGAGGCGGGGCGGGAGAGACCCGGTTGCCGTTCCGCATGTGCAGGGGCCAGCGCTCGTCGATGACTGCAGCCGCCTCCTTGCACGCCTCGCAGGCGCTCGGCCACTGCGACATCCACAGGTGCGCTGAGGCGGTGAGGCCCTTGTGGGCCAGACCGCACAACGCCGCACCGAAACCCTCGGCGGAGTACGCGTACGCCACGTCGTACGCGTGGGCGATGCTCGCCGGGAGCTGCGGGGACTCCGCGCGCTCCCACGGTATGTGGCCGTACTGCGGCCGCGAAACCTCGCGCGGGTCGTATCCGAATTCGGTCCACGCGTAGCACCAGGGGCAGAACCAGCGTTCTTTCACCGCCACGTCCCACGTCGACGGTTCACCCGCCGGCACTCGTCGCATCTCATGGCCGCAGACATCACAGGTCACACCGCATTGTGCCTGGCCGCTGACGGCCGCAGGCTGTGGGCCGCACAAGATCCGAAAGAGATGGCCTGGTGCGGCAGTGGTGGCCGGTGGGGTGGTCGCTCCACCTGGTCGGGCCAGGCGACGGCGGGCCGGGTACCGCGAACGGCCCAGCATCGGGGCACCGGACGGGCCGTAGCCGGACGGGATGCCTAACGTCGCTGCCAAGCACATCGTTCCCGACGCATGGGAGACGCCATGTCCCGTAGAGGCCGCTGGACGGCCCGAGTCTGCGTCGGTACGGGCGTCGCCGCCCTGCTCGCCGCCGGATGCGCCCCGGCCCCGGCGCCGCAGGGGCCGGCCTCGGGAGGCAGTTCCGGGACCGGGATCGCAGTGGGCGCCTACCTCCACTACGGCTCGCCCGGCGTCGACAGGATGCAGGAGCTCTCGCGCTGGCTCGGCGGCACCGAGCTGCGCGCCGGGCACACGTACCTCCCCGGCGACACCTGGGAGAACATCGAGGGTGCCCCCGACTCGCTGCGCAGCTGGGCGCGGTGGCGCAAGGAGGGGTCGGACAGGCTGTTCGTCCTGAACGTGCCCATGCTGGAGGGCAACGAGGCCGGCGTCCCCGACGACCGGGTCGCCGAGCTGCTCCGCGCCGGTGCGCACGGCGAGTACGACGACCACTTCCGCCGGCTGGCCGAGCGCCTGGTCGACCTCGGGATACCGGACACCGTGATCGTGCTCGGCTGGGAGATGAACGGCTCCAACTACACGCACCGCTGCCGGCCCGACCCCGAGAGCTGGAAGCAGTACTGGCGGCGCATCGTGGTGGCCATGCGCTCCGTGGAGGGCGAGCGGTTCCGGTTCGACTTCGCCCCCAACCGCGGCGGCGACGCGATCGCCTGGACCACGTGCTACCCCGGGGACGACGTGGTCGACATCGTCGGCATGGACTCCTACGACCAGCCGCCCGGGGACAGCTTCGACGAGCAGGTCACCCAGCCCTACGGGCTCCAGCAGCAGGTCGACTTCGCCAAGGCACACGGCAAGCAGATCTCGTACCCGGAGTGGGGGCTCTTCCGGAACGGCGACAACCCGGACTACATGCTCCAGATGCTGGCGTGGATCGCCGAGCACAAGCCGCTCTACCAGAGCATCACCGACTACTGCCCGCACGGCGTGTGGCAGTGCGGGCAGAACCCGCGTTCCGCAGAGGTGTTCCGGGAGTTCCTGTCGGCCTCGGCAGACCGGGGCCGGCGGGCGGCTTCCCGTCACCGCCCGTGAGGACGGCACGGCGGCCGGAACTCCCGTCACCCCCGACTCAGCCGGTGTGGAGGATCCGGAAGCGGTCGGGATGCGCCGGATCCCGGTCGACGACCTGGACCGGCGCCCAAGCCCATTGCCACACGCTGATGCCCGGCGTGCGGGAGAACCTGATCCGCCCGCGGGTGCCTTCGACTGCCACGTGCGGCCAAGCTCCGGCCGTGCGCGCCCGGTCGGCGCCGCCGTCGGAACGCAGCACCTCGGCGAGGACGGCGATCGTGTCGTAGCCCTCGAAGGCGACGAAGGACGGCGCTTCGGCCAGCCGTGCGCGCAGGGCCGCCCCGACGCGTGCACCGAGCGGGCCGATGCGCTCGGGGAGGTAGCGCAGGAACGGGATCGCGGCGCCTTCGCGGCCCAGCAAGGCCGCCCATTCGGCGAACTCCGGCTGCCCGGCCGGAGCACCCATCACGATCCCGGCGAGGCGCCGGTCGCGGCGGACGGACCTGACGATCGACACCGCCGGCTCCGGATGGCCGGTCAGCAGGAGCAGGGCCGTTGCATGGCGGTCGGCGAGTTCCTCGCACAGGTCCGTGGGCGTGAGCGCGCTCAGGTCGAGCTCGGTGACGGTGCCGCCGCGTCGAGCGAGGTGGTCCCGCAGGATGCGCGTGCCGGATGCCCAGTAGACGCTCGGCTCGGCCGCCACGGCGATGCGGCGGTGCCCCGCGGCCAGCAGGAAGTCCGCGTAGATCCGCCAGCTGTGGGACTGGGCCGGGGCGAGGCGCGCGACCCGGTCCGTCGGCTGTTCGGTGAGCGCGTCGAGGACCGCCGACGAGCAGAGGAACGGCAGGCCGAGGGCGTCGGCCCTGGCGGCAGCGGCGCGAGCGACGACGCTGTGGTACTCCCCCGCCAAGGCGGCCACGCCCAGGCGGGCCAGTTCGTCGACGGCCGCCTCGGCCTTGCGGGGATCGGCCGCGGTGTCCCGGACCAGCAGCTCGAGGGGCCTGCCGGCGATCCCGCCGGCCTCGTTGACGTCGCGAACGGCCAGTTCCAGTCCGGCGAGCAGGTGCCGGCCCGCCTCGGCCCAGCCGGGGCGGGTCAACGCAACGAGAGCGCCGATCCGGACGGGCGATCCGATGGACGGTCCGAGGGAGGATCCGTCGGTCCGCTCCGGTTCGGGTGGCGAGGGGGGCGTGATCATGCCGGACATTGCATCCACCGCAATCCGCCGCCGGCAACCGATTAACGTGCGGGAAAGCCCGTACGCGGCCCTGGGTCGGCCCGGCTGCGGGCAAACCGGGCGCTGCGGGGCCGCCCGGGGATTGCGGCCCCGTGCCGGTGTCGGGTTCGTTCCGTACGCTGGCGGCATGCGCATGCGGCCTACTCTGAGCTGGACCCCCACCGAGGACCTGCCCCCGGGCACCACGGATCCGGGGCCGGTCGC
This sequence comes from Streptomyces sp. NPDC032472, assembly GCF_040636955.1. Lineage (NCBI taxonomy): Bacteria > Bacillati > Actinomycetota > Actinomycetes > Kitasatosporales > Streptomycetaceae > Streptomyces > Streptomyces sp. NPDC032472. The sequence goes on along the minus strand of NZ_JBEZVK010000074.1, from coordinate 21,003 downwards.
CGATGCGCTGAGCACCGGCGGTGTGCTGGTGCTCAGCGGCGCGGGGATCTCCACGGAGTCGGGGATCCCCGACTACCGGGGCGAGGGCGGGAGCCTGAGCCGGCACACTCCGATGACCTACCAGGACTTCACCGGCGGCGCTCAGGCCCGGCGCAGGTACTGGGCGCGCAGTCACCTCGGCTGGCGTACGTTCGGCCGGGCCCGGCCCAACGCCGGTCACCGGGCCGTGGCCGCGTTCGAACGGCACGGGCTGCTCAAGGGCGTGATCACCCAGAACGTCGACGGCCTGCACCAGGCCGCGGGCAGCGAGGGCGTGGTGGAACTGCATGGGAGCCTGGGCCGGGTCGTCTGCCTTTCCTGCGGGGCCTTCAGCTCGCGCCGGGAACTGGCCGAGCGGCTGGGGGAGGCGAACGCGGGGTTCGAGCCGGTGGCCGCCGCCATGAACCCGGACGGCGACGCCGACCTGACCGACGAGCAGGTCGGAGACTTCCGCGTGGTGCCGTGCACGGCCTGCGGCGGCATCCTCAAACCGGACGTCGTGTTCTTCGGCGAAGCCGTTCCGCCACGACGGGTCGAGCAGTGCCGCGAACTGGTCAGGGAGGCAGCCTCCCTGATCGTCCTGGGCTCCTCGCTGACGGTGATGTCCGGACTGCGCTTCGTCCGCCAGGCAGCCGAGGCCGGAAAGCCGGTGCTGATCGTCAACCGGGACCCGACCCGCGGCGACCGGCACGCTCTCACCCGGATCGCGCTCCCGCTGGGTACGGCGCTCACCACCGTGGCCGACCTCCTGGCCATCCCCGTGGACGCGGCGTAGGTGCTCATCCGCGGGTGGCGGTGAGCGGAGCGAAGCCGATGTCGGCCCAACCGGCGCCGGCGAACAGGCCGCATGCGCACCCGATGTCGAGACCGCAGCCTCGGCCGCATCTGGCCGTGGCCGCAGAGCAGGCTCTACGAGGATCCCGAAGACGCTGGTCAGAGGGGGCCTGGCAAGCGCCGGGCGGGAGTCCGTGGGCCGTCGCCCGTACCGTCCAGGCGCACGCGCGGCGGGGGCTCAGCCGGTCTCCCCCAGCGGGCGCCGGCGCTCGCGGGATTCCGGTGCGAGCAGGACAACGGCCACTCCCGCGGCGCTGCCGGCGAGGAGGCCCATCCCGTGGTTGTTCTCCAGCAGGCACAGCACCACCCCGGCGGCCGGGACGAGGAGGGACAGCAGCCGCAGCGGCCGCGGCCGCTGTCCTCGGCCCAGGGCGCACTCGACGGCGAGGGCGCCGACCAGGCCGCAGATGCCCACCGAGTCACCGCCTCCGTGGACGCTCCATCCGGCCATGCTCACGGCCTGGGCCACGATTCCGGAGGCCAGGAAGACGGCGAGCATCAGCAGACCGCCCAGTCGGCGCTCGGCGGCCGGAGCGACGACGGCGAGCGCCGCGAGGTTGAAGCCGAGCTGGCCCCAGCCGGACGTCTGGACCAGCAGCGCGGTCACCGCCCGCCACCACTCGCCGTCGGGGACGCGTTCCAGGTGGGGCATGACGGCGGGAGCGAGGGTCTGGATCACGGCCATCGTGGCCATGAGCCCGCACAGGACCGCCGAAGCCCATGGCCTCGGCCGGCCCCAGAGGGCAGCCGCCAGCCGGACGGGAGGCGCCTGCTCGGCGCCCTTCCCGGGGCCCGTCCCCGTCCGCGTCTGCGTCCCTGTCCCGGTCCCCGCCAGGGCCACGATGAGCTGCGATCCCGGCAGGACCACCGCCGCCGCGCAGAAGTACAGAACCACAACGTGCACATTCATGATGCGTATCTTGCCGAGCGGAATGCGCCTTGGGCAGAGATCCACCTCTTGGATCCGGGCATGACAAAAGTCACCCCTTGCCGAGCGGCACGGCCCCGGGCTCGGTCACCGGGTGGCGAGCCTCCACAGCGGCGGGATGTGGCGCGCGGGGGCGGTCGTGCGCAGCAGGGCGAGCAAGGTGCGGGCCTGCGGGCCGGTCAGGCCGAGTTCCTCGACGATCCTGCGGGTGGTGGCGTACGCGATGCCCTGCGTCAGCGTCTCGCGCTCCCAGGCCGCGAAGCGCTCCAGGAGCGTCGCGGGGGTACAACCGGCCAACGTCCATGTGAGCTGGCTGAGTTCGAGGACGCGGTCCAGGGTGAGCCGGTGGACCTGGCGGGCGGTGTCGTCCAGGTGCACGGGCTGGGGCGCGTCCCGGGTTCCGCAGACTCCGTGTACGCCTCGCGCGGCCGCGACCAGCAGGGCGCCGGCTTCCGAAGGGTGCCAGTCGAACACGCCGGCCACGGCCTCGGTGTGCACGGCGCCAAGGGCGCAGGCGGGCTCGCCGAGCCTCGGCAGCAGGTCGGGCAGGGGCACCTCGTTGTCGAGGCCGGGCCCGGCGACGTACACGGTGGTGGGCAGGCCGGTGGCCGCGCAGGCGGCGACGGCGAGGGCGTCGCCCAGCGGGCTGCCAGGGTGGGCTCGTCCCCGTGGGCGACGATGTCGCCGCCGACGTCCACGAGGTCGATCCGGTCGGCCCGGCACCAGCGGGCGGCCGCCGCGATCTGGCGGGCCAGGCCGCGCGTGCCGCCGTACGGGTCCAGCAGCCCGAGCTGCGGCCGCAGTTCGCCGGACAGCCGCGGAAGCAGGGAGCCGGCCGGGGCGACGGGCACGGTCGCCGGGGTGACCAGGGCGAGGTCCGGCGCGGCCGGCCGGGTGCCGGTGAAGTCCGTGGTGCGGCGGGGGCCCGGCACGGGGTCGACGACCAGCCGCTCGCACGCGTAGGTGCAGGATCGGCGCCGGATGTACGTGCTCCAGCACCTCCTGGAGTCGACCGGACTGCGCCCCGCCCCGTACGAGCAGCTGTTCGCCACCCGCTTCGAGGACGACTTCGGCCCGCAGCTCGCCACCCTGCTGGAGCGGCGCTGGCTGCGTGAGGCGGACGGGGCGCTGGCGCTGACCCTGGAGGGCATGGCCCGGGCGGACGCCGTCGGCCTGATGTTCTTCTCCGACGGCGTGCACGCCACCATGCGCTCGTACCGGGACCGTTAGGCCCGCCGGGGTTCGAGCCGGGGCTCGGACTCGGACCCGGGGTCCGTTATCACCTCGGGCCGCGGCGGACGGCCCCGGCCGCTCGCCCAGCACCGCCACCCCGAGCACCGTCGCGACCAGCGGCTCCGTCAGGCTCAGCGTCCCCGTCGTCGCGGCGCTGAGCCGGCCGACCCCCCGGGTGAAGAGGAGGTAGCCGAGCGCGGTCGTCCCCAGGCCGAGCCAGCCGATCAGGGCCGCCGAGCGGGCCGTGGCCAGCCCCTCGGGCGCCACCAGCAGGTACGGGGAGACCAGCAGCCCCGCGCACAGCACGCTCACGGGGGCCGCCGCGCCGAGGTCCGCGCCGCGCGCCCCCAGTACCTTCGTGGCGGCGATGTAGACGCCGAAGCCGGCCCCTGCCCCCACACCGAACAGCACGCCCGGCAGATCCGCGCGGGCCCCGCTGCCGGGCAGCAGCAACAGACCGATCCCGACCACGGCGCAGCCGGTCCCCCACAGCCACCGCCGCGTCAGCCGCTCGCCGGAGAGCCCCCGGACGCACAGGCCGCCGATCACGGGCACGGTCCCGAAGGCGAAGGCCGTGGCCAGGGCCGCCCCGCCGCGCTCGACGGCCTGAAGGAAGCACACCACTTCACGGATGTGGCGAAGCTATCGGGGCTGGACCGGGCGGACCTACGGGGTGAAACCATGAGATTCCGCCCGGCTGGACCCCCCGGTCCGTGCCTTGGCACCAAGCTCCCGTGGGGGATTCACCGCTGGCAGCGTCCGAAGTCCACCACGTAGGTGCCGGCGTTGGACGATGCGGCGCCGGCCTTGTCCGCCGCGCCGGGCAGGGCTGCCGCGCCGATGTCGCGCAGGGACGGCTTGAGGATGGCGGCGCGGTGGCCGGGGCTGTTCATCCACCAGTTGACGGCTGCCTGCGGGGTACCCGATCCGCCCCAGCCGGTGTAGGTGATCTCGCTGAACTCCCACGACACGGGGCTGGGGCAGTATCCGGCCCCCGTGATGCGGCTCTGTGGTGTCGAGCCGGTCTGGGGGTTGCGGTGCGGGTCCGCGCCCGGTCCCCACCACTTCAGCTGGACGGATGCGGCGGCATGCTGCTGGGCCGCGTTCGTCAGGGGCTGGTTGACGGTGAGGGCGGGGAGCCCACGCTGCGTGCGCTGCGCGTTGATCAGGCAGATCACGGCAGCCCTCGCCTGGGCCTCCGTTCCGGCGGTCGGCGCCCGGTTGACGGCGGCCGGGTCACAGGCCGTGGCCGGTGCAGGTGCCGCAGACGGGGCGACGGCCCGCTGTCCGTTGATATTGCCTGCGGCGGTGTACCGGCACACCAGGATCCAACCCGTACTGCCCGCCACGGGCACTCCGTCTTTCACGCCACAGCCGACCGCGGTGGTCGCCGATGCGGGAGACATCCATATCATCTGGGAGTAATGACCCCACGCACGGTAATTGGTGCCCGCGGATGCGCTGCTGTTGATCGGGGCGTTGTTGTCGGCGTCGAATTTGGGCTTCTCCGCCATCCAGCTGAAGCTCACCGATGGGTCCAGCGCCATCAGCGGCCGCGCCGGGCCGGGGAAGGCGTTGAAAAGGTTCTCGCCCTCGTTGCCGTTGGTGTCACGGCTGCTGTGGTGCAGTCCACCTCCCTGGCTGGATGCCGGGTCGTCGGCCCAGGCCTGCGCGTCACAGGCAAGCTTGGGATTCCACGCGACAGAAACCACGGAGGAGCCGGGGCTGTACTTCTGGACGGCCGCCCGGCGCGCGTCGTTGTGGATACGGACGATCTCGGAAGCGTCGGCGGCGGATATCTGCGAGCCCGTTCCGGGCGGGGCGTTGGACGAGGGGCAGGTGGGAGATTTCCCCACGGAAGCAGGGGCCGGAGCGGCGCGCACGTGGGGCGAGGCCGCCGATATCGGGCCCATCATGACAAGGCCGCACACGAGCGCAGCCGCCGTTGCGAAGGACTTTTGTTTCATGGAACACCCCGAAACGGGTACGGGTTTCAATGCAGCCGAAAACGCCGGGGTGCCGTACTCCGCACGCCCGAAACGACCGCATGGGGATGAGGTCGGCGTGGAGGTCTCCGCACGCCGGACGATGAGATCATCGTCACCCATTCGGCGGACATCCACCCGCCCGGCCATCGGCCGATTACTCCACTCGGGTGAATGCGCCGCCTGCGGTTGCACTCAGCGTTCCCGCCTCGACACCCACCACCACAGGGCCCAGCAGCCCGTGCCCAGGAGCAGCGCGTTGTACGTGATGCCGCGCAGGCCCCACCCGTGCCCGATGGGCCAGATCCAGGCCGCCACCGCCATCAGGACGGCGTTCAACAGAACGAAGGAGAAGATCCGGATCGCGGCTGCTCCCCGCCGGGGACGCAGCGCCGTGTTCGCGGCGGCCATCACCAACGCGGCTCCGGAGATGAGCGCTTCACGTCTCATCCCGCCCCAGTTGTGGATGTCGTTCCACGGCAGGACCGTCCCCGCCCAGACCAGAACGAAGCAGCCCATGGCACGCAACAGCAGGCCCGGGAGGGGCTTCGCCCGGGCCGGCACGCGGGCAGTGCCCGGGGCCGGTGTCGGATCCGGTGCCGGTGTCGGATCCGGTGCCGGTGCCGGGCCCGGCGTAGCGGCCGCGACCGCCGCACGCGGGCCCGGCGTAGCGGCCGAGGAGGGCTCCTCCCCGCGGGCCACCGCCTCCAGTGCGGCCAGGGCCTGCCCGGCGGTGGCCCGCCGGTCCGGTTCCTTGGTCAGCAGGGCCGCCAGCACGGGCGCCAGCGGCCCGGCCCCCTCCGGTACGGGCGGCTCCTGCATGACGATGGCCACGCACAGGGCGGAGAACGTGTCCGCGGTGAAGGGAGGGCGGCCCTCCAGCGCGGTGTACAGGGTGGCGCCCAGCGACCACAGGTCGGTGGCGGGCGTCGGCGGCTTGCCTTCCAGCTGCTCGGGAGCCATGTAGGCGGGCGTGCCGATGAGGGTGCCGGTGTGGGTGAGCGTCATGGTGGCGTCCGAGACGTGCGCGATGCCGAAGTCCGTGATGACGACGCGGTCGTCCGTCAACAGGACGTTGTCCGGCTTGAGATCGCGGTGCACGGTGCCGACGGCGTGGGCCTTGGCGAGCGCCTTCAGCATCATCACGCCGATCTCGGCGACCCGCTGGACCGGCAGGCGGCCCTCCCGCGCCACGGCCGCGGCGAGGGAGGTGCCCTTCACGTACTCCATCACGATGGCCGGGGCACCCTCGTGCTCGACCACGTCGTGCACCGTGATGATGCCGGGGTGGTTGAGCCGGGCGGCGGCGCGGGCCTCGCGCATCACGCGCTGCAGCCGGATCGCGCGCTGCTCGTCGGCGACGCCCTGCGGGAGGAGGAGCTGCTTGACCGCGACCTCCCGGCCCAGCGTGCGGTCCACTCCGCGCCACACCCGGCCCATGCCGCCCTGGCCTATGAGTTCGAGGAGTTGGTACCTGTCGCCGATGAGCACCCCGTTCGCGTCTGCCACCCGCCCACCCTAACCACTCCCGATCAAGTGGGCGGTCGGAATCCGGCGCGATCGCTGCCCGTTGCTCAGGCTCGCCCGGTGCGCGCGAGTCTGAAGGCGGCCCACAGGGCGATGACGGCCAGGGACAGGGCCAGGGACGTCTCGATGAGCTGGGTCGGCCAGTGGTGCGAGGCGGGGTGGAACTCCGTGTACCGGGCCGTGATGTTCATGTCGGCGGGGCAGTTGTCCAGGTTCTTGGTCCGCGCGAAGCAGGCGTCGTAGGGGAGGCGTTCACCCGAGCCGGTGAGCAGTCCCGAATCCGTGACCAGCGCGGACCCGGGCGCCCCGAAGGGACGGCCGGGGTACGGGAGGGTGTTGGTCTGCGTGGGCAGGATGGACCACCGCAGGGAGCCGAAGCCCAGCACGGCCAGAGAGGTCAGCAGGCCCGTGACGGCCATCGCGGCGAGGGTGCGCCGCACCAGCTGCCCGACGAGGACGCCGAGGGCCACCCCGAGCAGGCAGTACGCGACGAGGACGGGGCCTGTGGCTTCGTACGTTCCGCGGTCGGCCCAGTGCAGCTGGTGGGTGTTGGGCACGCGGGCCCAGCCGAGTCGGTAGATCCCGACAAGCACGGCCGAGGCGAGTGCGGCGGCCGTCGCCGCCACGAGGACCCTGGCGCCGAGCCATGCCCTCGGTCCGGAGGACTGGGTGAGGGCCAGCCGCCAGGTGCCGCTCTCCAGTTCGCGGGCCGTCAGCGGGCCGGCCGCGAAGGCGCCCACCAGCACGGGCAGGAACAGCAGGCCGGTTCCCGTGTACTGCATGCCGAGCTGCAGCAGGCGCCAGCCTTCGTTGGGCGGGCCGGACTCGGCGGCCGGGCCCGCCCAGGAACGTAGGGCGGCCACGGCGGCGAGGCAGACGGCGGTCAGGGCGGCCAGGGCCCACAGCGTGTGCCGGTGCAGGCGGACCACGGTCCGGAAAGGGCCCTTGAAGGTCAGCAGGCTCATGCTCATGCCTGCACCCCCGCGGCTGCCCGGGAGCTCTCGACGGCGAGGGGTGGGGCGTCGGGGGAACGCAGGTGGGCGAGGACCAGCTCCTCCAGGGAGGTGACCTCCGTCTGCCAGGTCAGGGTGTCGACGGGGCCCTGCGGGCGTACGAGTGCGGTCACCGTCCGGCCCGTCGTCCGGGATTCGACGACGGTGTGCCGGGCGGGGTCGGCGGCGGCCGTGGCGGGGCCGGTGAGCAGCCGGTGCGCGTGGTGCACCTCCTCCAGGGGGCCGGCGAGCCGGATGCGGCCGCGATCGACGAGGAGGAGGTGGTCGCAGGCCTCGCGCAGCTCGCCGATGATGTGCGAGGACATGACCACCGACGTGCCGTTCTCGGCGGCGTCGGCCATCAGGACGCCCATGAGCTGGTGCCTGGCGAGCGGGTCGAGGTCGGCCATCGGCTCGTCCAGGAGGAGCAGGCTCGGCCGCTTGCCGAGGGCCAGGGCGAGGGCGACACGGGTGCGCTGGCCGCCGGAGAGTAAGCGGACCTTTGCGTCCGGGGCGAGTGCCCCGGCCTCGACGATCCGCTCTGCGGTCCGGGCGTCCCAGCGGCCGGGGTTCAGGTCGCGGCCCATCCGGAGGGTCTCGCCGATGGTGAGCTGCGGGTAGAGGGGCTTGTCCTGGGCCACGTACGCCAGCTTCTCGCGCCGGGCCGTCCGCAGGGTGCCCTCCGTGGGTCGTATGAGCCCGGCGGCGAGGAGCAGCAGGGTTGATTTCCCCGCGCCGTTGGGGCCGACCAGGGCGCAGACCCGGCCCTGTGGCACCCGGAAGGAGCAGTCGCGCAGCGCCCAGACCCCCCGGCGGCCATAGCGCAGGCCCAGGCCCGCCGCCTCTATCACGGTATCCGTGTCCGTCATGCCTCGCCGCCCCCCTTGAACTGCTGTTCCAGTACGGAAGTGAAGAGTGCGGCCACGTCGTCCCGGTCCATCCCGGCCTCCCTCGCCCGGCGCGCCCAGTCGGCGAGTTCCCCGCGCAGCGGGGAGTCGGCCGGGGCGTTGCCCAGGGCCTTTCGGATGAAGGTGCCCAGACCCCGGCGCGCCTCGACCAGGCCTTCGCGTTCCAGCTCGCGGTAGGCCTTCAGGACGGTGTTGGGGTTGATGGCCGTGGCCTCCACGACCTCGCGGGCGGCGGGCAGTTTGTCGCCGGGTTGCAGCAGCCCCAGGCGCAGGGCCTGCTTGGTCTGCTGCACGATCTGCACGTACGTGGCGACGCCGCTGTGCCGGTCGATGCGGTATTCCAGCACGACAACCTCACCCTTTCACTAATTGAGTAGTGAAAGGGTGAGGCTAAGGGCGGGTTCATGTCAAGGTCAGCAGCTCATGGCCCAGGTGTGGGAGTCACCGTTGTCGTTGGCTGCGCTGTTGGCGTTGACCTCCTGGCCGGGGGTCAGGCAGATGGTCATGTGACCGCCCTGGTGGGCGCTCGAGTAGACCTTCACGTGGTCCTTGATGCCGGGCCCGGAGATGCCGTGGTTGGCCCAGGAGGAGTCCTCGTCGGCGATCCAGCTCTCCCACCAGCCGTCGTCTCCGGACCAGTTCGCGCGCTGTCCTTTGAAGTCCGCGTGCTCCCAGGCGCAGAACTCTCCGCTGGGGCAGTCCGCCGCACCGGCGGGGCCGGCCGCGGCCAGGCCGCCGGTGAGGACGAGGAACGCCGCCGCAGCGGTGGCGGTGAGCAGCCTGAATTTCGTCATGAGGGGTCGTGACCTTTCCGGTTGGGGGGTGGGGCAGCGGCCAGCAGGGCGGCCGCGCGGTGCAGTGCGCGGTCGCGCAGCTGGTCGTAGGCGGTGATCTCGGCGCGGTGCGCGGCCCGGACCTCGGCGAGCCGGGCGGGCTCCAGGCGGGTGCGCAACTCCTCCAGGCCGCTGGCCCGGATGCAGGGGGCGTCGTGGTCGTCGCACGCTGCCCGGCGGGCGAGGGCCGCCCGGTAGGCGGGATCCTCGCCGAGCCGGGCCTGGGCCTCGGGGCGCAGGTTGTTGACGGTGACCTCGGCGCGGAACCAGCGGGCCTGGTCGCCGTACAGGAAGCGGTGGGCCTCGGCCAGACAGCCGTCGGTATGGGCGCGGACGGTGTAGCCGGTGGCGAGGGTGACGGACAGTTCTGCCGGAGCGGCGCCGAACATCGCCGCCTGCCGCTCCTGGGGGCCGAGCGACGCGGCGCGGGCCGTCATGCACCGGTCCACGTACATCTGCTGAGCGGCCTTGATCAGATCGCTGCGGCCCTGCTCCGACCGGGGAAGCGGAGGCCGGGACTGCGTCGTGCAGCCCCAGAGGCAGAGGCACAACGCAGTCAACACGACGCCTGTCGCCCTGCGGCCGGACGCCCACAGCCGGGCAGTACTGATCCCCACACCGCATCAAACGATCAAGAACCCCCGAAGGCACGCCCCCCATCCGGTATCCGGTGGCCGGGTTTCGGCCATACGCGGCGCACACGCCGGTTGGGGTTGCCGCAACTCTGCTCAGTCGTACAAGAGTTGGGCGACGGGGAGGGGTGGCGGGGGCATGGGCAGCGCGGTACGGGCGGCCGAAGTCCCGCTGGGGACGGCGTCGGCCGCGTGATGCGGGTGCAGGTCCGCCAGGTCGACGCATCGCTGACGCGGGTCGGGCGCGGCGGTGGCGCCGTGACGCGACCGTCGCGCTCCTTCGGGGAGGTGCTGGACCGGCGTCAGTCGATCAGGACGCCCGGGTTGAGGATGTGGGGTCCAGGGCGTTCTTGGCGGCGCGCAGTGCCAGCGCGAAGGGCTCCGGGCGCTGGAGGTCGTAGCCGGGGCGGTGGTCGCGGCCGACGGCATGGTGGTGGGTGACGGTTGCCCGGTGGCGGTGCAGGACGTCGTTCGCGACGGCCTTGATGTCGTCCCAGACCTCCGCCTCGTCGCCGGGCCTGCCGGCCACGGCCACGGTGAAGTAGGGGGCGGCGCCGTCGGGGTAGACGTGCGTCAGGCGGCAGTCGACGGTGGCCGGGTGTCCGGTGGCCTTCAGGGCTGCGGCGCCGACCTCGGTGCGTACGGCGTCGATCAGGCCGGGGATCCTGTCCCAGGTGGCGGCCGTCTCGAAGGTCTCGACGACGGCGCCCATGCGGGCCAGACCGTCGCGCAGGTAGGGCATGCGCAGGAACGCCGAGCGCCAGGCGCTCACGGCTTCGTCGGCCGCGGCGGCTCCGGCGGCCGGGGCGTCGCGGTCCGCTGTCGGTGTCCCGCCGCTGCCGCCGTGGGCGCGGGCCAGGTCCACGGCGTTCGCGAGCCGGCCCTCGACGGGGGCGGTGGCTGATTCGAAGCCCAGGACGAGGACGGCCGAGCCGTCCTGTGAGGCGCCGGCCAGCAGCGCCTCGCCGGGATCGAGCAGGCGGCAGTTGGCCGGGGCGAGGTCGGACTGGGCGATGGCCCGCACCGCCTCCAGGGCCTGGTGGAAGTCGGCGAAGGCCACGGAGGTCGACGCCTTGAAGCGGGGACGTTCCTGCAGGCGCATCCACGCCTCGGTGATGACGCCGAGGGCGCCCTCGGAGCCGAGGAACAGGCGGTCGGGTGACGGTCCGGCGCCGGATGCGGGCAGGCGCCAGGACGTGCTGACCCCGGCGGGCGTGACCACGTTCAGCGACTGCACGAAATCGTCGATGTGGGTGCGGACGGTGGCGTAGTGGCCGCCGGCCCGGGTGGCCAGCCAGCCGCCGAGGGTGGAGAACTCGAAGCTCTGCGGGAAGTGGCGCAGGGTGAGGCCGTGGGGCCGCAGCTGCTCCTCCAGGACGGGGCCGAGCGCGCCGGCCTGGATTCGGGCCGAGCGGCCGGCGGTGTCGATCTCCAGGACCCGGTCCATCGAGGTCAGGTCGAGCGACAGCACGGCGCGGTGGGCGTCGCCCCGGTACTCCACGCCGCCGACCACCGAGGAGCCGCCGCCGAAGGGGATGACGGCCACGCCATGCCCGCCGGCCCAGTCCAGCAGGTCGGACACGTCCTGGTCGGAGGTCGGGCGGGCGACCAGGTCGGGGATCCGGCCGGGCCGGCCGCGCAGGGCCCGGATGACGTCGCGGTAGGCCTTGCCCATGGCGTGGGCGGCGCGCACGTCGGGATCGGCGGTGACCAGGTGCGCCAGTGACGGCGGGGGTGCCGCGCCGGGACGGGACATGGGCAGGTCCGCGACCCGGGGTATCGGCAGCGGGCGGGACAGGGTGCCCCGCAGCAGGGCGCCCAGGGCGGCGCATTCGGCGTCGTCGGGGTGGGCGTCGGCGTAGCCCCAGCCCCACCAGGAGCGGGTACGGGAGGTATGGGAGTTACTGGAGGCACGGAGGGTGCGGGAGGAGCGGGGGTCGGACGGGGTGGCAGACATGCGTGTGCTCCCAGCGGGGTCCGGGGAATTCACCCAACGGGAAATTACCCTAGGGTTATGTTGGGGCCATGACAATCCTTCCCTCCAGGGCCGGCACCAAGGGCGTGCCCAGGGCCGCGCGCGAACGACAGGTCCTGGCCGCCGCCACCGCGGGGTTCGGCCGCCACGGCTACGAGGCCACCACCGTGGCCGCCATCGCCGCCCGCGTGGGGGTCACAAAGGCGTTGCTCCACCACTACTTCGGCAGCAAGCAGGACCTCTACCTCGCCTGCCTGGACCCCGTGGGCGACCGGCTGCTCGACGGCATCCGCGCCGCGATGGCCGAACACGCCTCCGGCGCGCCGCCCACCGCACTGCGCGTGCTCCGCGCCCTGTTCACCGTCCTCGACGGGCAGCGCGAGGCGTGGTTCGTCCTGTACGACGCCACGCTGCCGCCGGACAGCGATGCCGCCCGGCGGGCCGCGTACTACCGCGGCGCCATCGACGAGCTCGCCGCGTCCGGCACCGCCGAGCTCCTGGCCGCGGCCGGATCCGGCGACCCGCTCGACGCCGACGCCCTCGCCCACGCCTGGCGCGGCCTGTGTACCGCCCTGGTCCGCTGGTGGGTCAACCATCCCGACGAGTCACCCGAGGCCATGGCGCAACGCTGCGCACGGCTCTTCACGGCCGGCCGAACCCTCCTCGCCGACGGCTGACGGGCTGCGTTCGTCCGGGGAACCCGCGCGGCGGCGGCCGTACCGCCCCTCGTACGGGTCCCCCGGACGGCGGGCCTCAGATGCCCGGGATCTGACGCGCCGCGAAAGCCGCGCGCACCTTCTGCGCCGCGGTCGCGCCGTACATCCGCTCGGCCGTCGCGATCGTCGTCCGGGCCGCGTCCGCGAAGCTGGTGTCGGGAGCGAAGCCGAACTGCGCGTTCACGATGATCCGGTCGGCGGTACGGGCTCCGAGCGCACCACGGACGTCGAAGAGGGCGCGGGACCAGATCTCCCCGTCCGCGTGCACCTCGCCGACGCGGTCGGCGTAGACCTTGTTGCCGTCGATCCGGCGCAGGCAGTGCGGCGCGGCGCTGTAACCGGTGGAGTCCCAGTCCGCCACGCAGCCCACGTCGGTCTTGCGGGGCCAGCCGTAGCGGCCGTCGGCGTACTCCCCGACCGCGACGGCGAGGTAGTCGCCGAAGGCCTCGCCGATCGCCCCTGCCTCGGGTGAGGCGCCGACCCCGGGGACCTGTGCCTCGTGCACGGCGTGGCCGTACTCGTGGACGATCACCTCCGCGTCCTCTGCGTCGTCGACACCGCCCTTGCCGAAGCGGATCTCGTCCTTCTTGTCGGTGAAGAAGGAATTGTCAGCGCCCCATTGGTTGATGCGCACGGGCTGCACCCGGTCGTTGGCACCCCGCAGCTCGGTGCCGAAGCCGAGGGACTGGAGGTACTCCTGCGCCTCGTTGACCCAGAAGTAGGCCATGACCTGCTCGAACTGGTCGTCGTGGCGGGTGTACCCGGCCGCCTCGCCGACCTTGGCCGACGCGCCGGTGTCCGAACGGACGGAGGCCCAACGGCCGCTGAGCCCGCCGCTGCCGTCCAGGTTGCGCAGGGCGGCCAGGGTGTACGCGGAGGCGGGGACGGCGGAGTCGGCGTCCTTGCCGTCGGTGAGTCCCTGGTCTCCCGTGGCCTGCACGGGGTTGACCATGAACACCCGGCCTTGGGGCAGCGCGGCGCCGGCCGTCGCGGCCGAGGACTGTGCCGTTGCCGGACCGGCGAGCGAGAAGAGCGCCACGGTGGCGGTGGCCGCGGCGATCATGCCGCGGGGTGTGCGGCGAGTCATAGACATCCTCCTGTGGTGGTGCAGGCATGGTGCGGGCGTGATCCTCGCCCAAGCCCTCCCACTTTGAACAGCCCCTGACAAAAATCGGCGGGCAGTGTGAGCACAGCTGCCCTCGCATGCGGCTTCTGTACTGCCCCCACCTGGGCAATGACGGCCCCGCCAGCGGCTGCGCCGACCGCCGTGCGGGGGCTTCACGGCACGGCTTACGTGCCGTCGGAGGCGGCTCCGCGCCGGGTGTCCGCGTGGTGGGCACTACGGCGGCCCCTTCGGGTCACACCAGTACCCCGGCGAAGAACATCGCTCCCAGACGGGCGTACTGCGCCGTGCAGAGCGCCAGCAGTACCACCTGCATCCATCGGGGCACGCGCCTGACCAGGACGAGACCGACGAACATCTGCGCATGGTTGCGGTACCACGACATCTCCGCCCCGGCGAAGAACGGCAGCAGGAAGACCGACGCGGTCAGGATCAGGGCGGCCCAATCCTCCACCGGGAGGCGGTGGCGGCGGATGAGTCGAACTGCGGCCGTCGCCGACACCAGCAGCACGAAGGTGACGTTCAGCCAGAGCTCCGCCCTGTGCGCGGCGAGGCTGTGTTCCACCAGCCACGGCAGGTTCCCCCGGGGCCTGTACCAGTCGCTGAACGGGAAGTGGTAGGCCTTCCCCATCTCGTCGAAGGGCTGGCGTACGTCGCCTTGGCCGTAGCTGACCCGCTGGATGGTCTCGTACGCGTCCCAGCGGCCGGTCGCCTGCCACATCAGCCATGTGGACCAGAGCACGCCGCAGACCGTGAGCGCTGCCGAGAGCGCGGCCTTCGCGCACCGCACGGGCCAGGAGTCCCTGCGCCACGCGAATATCGCGCTCGACAGCAGCATGACGGCGGCGACGGCGCCGACAGGATGGCAGGCGGCCGCCACGAAACCGCCGGCCCCGGCAAGGGCCCAGGAACCGCGCTTCACTCCGGCCGTGCAGACCAGCAGCGCCAGCGTGCCGGTGGCGACCGGGAACACCGCATGGAAGTAGATGCCGCCAGGGAACACCGTGCCGATGGCCAGGGTCAGGCCGGTGGCCCAGGTGAGCCGGGCGCCGAGCAGCCACCACAGCACCGCGAACATGCCGAACAGGGAGGCTTCGGCGACCACGACCGCCGATGACTCATAGGAGAGTCCGGTGGCCGAAGCCGCCCGGACCGTCATCGGGTATCCGGGGAACCATGCGACGTTGCCGCAGACGACGTCGGGGAAGTTCGCGTAGCGTTCCCGGCACCGGAACATCTCGTAGCCGGTCCTGGCGATCGACAGGTAGTGCTCGGCATCCCAGCGGCGGCGGCTTCCCGTGGACCAGTAGGCCACTGCGGATCCGTGCGCGACCAGCCAGGTGACCAGGTTCGCGATCAGCCATGCGGCAACCGGAGGCAGCAGAGCATGGCGCCCGGCGCGGCGTGCCCTCGGGGCTGGGTCCGGGTCCGGGTCGGGGGCCGGGTCCGCCAGTACAGAGTCAGGCATCCGGCACCCTGCCCATCGCCCGCTGGTCACCAGCCGTGCTCGCCGACCACCGGTACGGTGCCGTGCTTCCCGGTCAGTGTGGCGAACCCCGCGCGGAACTGCACCTCCGATGCGCCCGAGCGGCCCGGCCCCGGTACCGGCCCGGCCCGGCCCGGCCGTCAGGTCTCGCGGAGCGGGGCGTACGCTTCCGCAGCCAGGCCGAACGTCCAGGCGACACCCTGCCGCGGGGTCAGGGTGTCCGGCGGCACGCGCAGCCAGTACGTCCGGTACGTGCCGTCGGGCTCCGGCGTGGAATTGACGACCTCCACCATGACGACGTCCTCGTCGTCCGGCAGCGGTATGCGCCACAGCACGCCCGCCTCGTCCCGGTGCATCGGTTCGGCGCCCGACTCCTCCAGGTACCGTTCGTAGCCGTAGTGCTCCAGCATCACCCGGCGCAGCTCCGCGTTCTCCTCGCCGTGGATGCGCTCCGGCGTCAGCGCGTCCAGCTCCGCGAGGAACTCCGCCGGCACGGGCATCCCGCGCCAGGCGTGCAGCGCGAAGCCGTCCGGGAAGGCCAGGGCCGGGCCGTCGGCGCGGTCCAGGCGGCCCGCCTCGTCCCGGTGCAGCTCCACCGGCCGTTCGCACACCACGGCCAGCCGCTCGTACGGCCACCACCAGCCGGCCGACCGCGCCACCGCGGCGAGCCCGGCGAGCGGCGAGTGCGCCCCGGTGTCGAAGGCGCACAGCCAGGCGGCATCGTGCTGGCCGAGCACCGCATCGAGGAGGAGCAGCCGTACCCCGGTCTCCTGCGAGCGGTCCTCCGCCAACTCCTCGACCAGCCCCGCGCGGATCCGGTCCGCCAGCCGCTCGGTGTTCTCCCACAGGCGGCCACCGGTCACGGCCCAGTGCCGGCCCCAGCCCCGCGGGCCCAGCTCCCCGTGCAGCCGCTCGCGCTCTGCCGCCCAGGGCAGACTGCGGACCTGGTCCCGGACGCTGCGCCCCCTGGCCTGCGTCCCCCACGTGCCGTCGGGGTCCCCCAGCAGGTTGACCGCGGCCCGCGGCGAGTCCACCCAGACGATCCGCTCGGGCTCCGGTAGGCCGGCAGCCCGGTAGGCCAGGCACACCCCGGCCTCGGCGGCTGTCCGGTCCGCGGCCCCGGTGGCCACGGCGGCCGCCCGCCACGCGTCGGCCTCGTCCCCCACGGCCACCGCTTCCCCTTCTGCCCCTGCTCCCGCGCTCTTCGTCATCACGGTCCTCACGCCCCTCCCGTCCTTCATGTCCCCCACGCGCCCCACGCCCCGCCCCTCAGTCCGCCACCATCCGTACGGCGCCCGGGACGTACTCCCGCTGGCGCACCACCCGGTACCAGCCCTTCGGCAGCGGGATCGCGGCGTGCTCCTCGTGCACCACCCGCCCGCCGTCGGGCAGGTGCAGCAGCTGCGGCCCGAAGGAACCCGCCTCCCGCACCAGCCGGCCCGGGCCCAGCACCGCGTGCGCGTGCCCCGTGACCTCGCCGCGGGCCAGCACCATCCGGCCGCGCCCGTCACGCGGCTCCTCCGGCGCGTCGGCCGCGTGCGGCGGCACCGCCGATTCCGCGATCGGCACGATGAGCACGTCCCCCTGCCGGTACATGACTGTCCCCTTCCCCACACGCCGCCCGGTGCGCCGCGTCGTCTCCGAAGCTACGGGGAGGGTCTGACAACGGCCGTCGACCGCCCCGCCAGGGGTGTTGTCAGAGCCGCTTGCTACAACTTGCAGCACATCGGCGCGGCACACGCGACGGCGCGACAGACGAGGAACGGCGGGGAACCATGGGCTACGCGAGGCATCTGACGGAGTCGTACGGACTTCCCGTCTTCACCTTCCCCGGCCCGGACGACGAGAGCCCGGCCCCGCTGCCCGAGGCCGGGGCCGTCGCCTGGCGCATCGTCTCCGACACCTACGACGCCGAGGAGTCCTGGACCGAGGCCTTCGCCCGCTTCACCGCCGCCGTCGACACCAGCCGCGTCCGCGCGATCGTCGTCGGCGCCTGGGAGGACGCGTACGACAGCGGGCCCGAGGACATCATCGAAGCGCTCGTCGGCGCCCGCGCCGGGCTGCCCGCCCTGCGGGCCCTGTTCCTCGGGGACATGGAGTCCGAGGAGTGCGAGATTTCCTGGATCAACCAGGGCGACGTCGGCCCGCTCCTCGACGCCTTCCCGGAGCTCGAGGAGTTCGGGGTCCGCGGCGGCACCGGTCTCGTCGTCCCTCCCTTCACCCATCGCCGGCTGCGCTCGCTCACCGTCGAAACCGGCGGGCTCCCCGCCAGGGTGGTGCGCAACATCGCCGCCAGCGACCTGCCCGCCCTGGAGCACCTCGACCTCTGGCTCGGTACGGACGGGTACGGCGGCGACAGCGAGCTCTCCGACGTGGAGCCCTTCATGGCCGGGGACCGGCTGCCGGGCCTGCGCCATCTAGCCCTGCGCAACAGCGAGTTCCAGGACGAGATCGCCACCGCCATGGCGTCCGCGCCCGTGGTCGCCCGGCTGGAGACCCTCGACCTGTCCATGGGCGTCCTCACCGACCAGGGAGGTGCCGCGCTGCTCGGCGGCCAGCCCCTCACCCACCTCAAGAAGCTCGACCTGCACCACAACTACCTCAGCGACCCGCTGAAGCAGCGCTTCCGGGACACCCTGGAGGGCGCCGGCGTCACCCTCGACCTCGACGGCGGCCACGCCTACGAGGACGAGTGGGACGGCCGGGTCCACCGCTTCATCGCGGTCGGCGAGTAGCGAGCCGTCCCCATGACGCAGCACTCGCCCCCGCGCTGGGCGGTCGTCGGCAATCCGGAGAACCGGCGCGTCGCCCTGTTCACCGCGGCCGTACGCGAGGCCGGACAGCCCGCGCCCCGCGTCGTGCCCTGGACCTCCGTCCTGCGCGAGGGCGGTGCGGCCTTCGCCGCCGACGAGCTGGTACGCCTGGACTCGCCGGGCGAGAACCCCGAAGTCGACCGCATGCTGCGCGGCGTCCTCGACCCCACCCGGGTCGAGGGCGGCGCCCGCTGGTACGCCCGCTTCACCGCGGCCGTACGGAGCCTCAGCGGCGGGCTGCACCTCGACGACCCCGACGAGCTGGCCGTCCTGTTCGACAAGAGGCACTGCCACCGCGCCCTCGACCGCGCCGGGGTGCCCGTACCGTCGTCCCCGACGTCCGGCGGGGCCGCGCCGGTGCACGGCTGGGCCGACGTACGGGAGCTGATGGCGGCGCACGTCATGCCCCGCGCGTTCGTCAAGCCCGCCCACGGCTCCTCCGCGTCCGGCGTCGTCGCCGTCGAGACGGCCGGCGGGGGCCGGATCCGGGCGACCACCTCCGTCGAGCGTGCCGAGGACGGCAGCCTGCACAACTCCCTGCGGGTGCGGCGCATCACGAGCGAGCGGGAGGTCGCCGCCCTCGTGGACGCCCTGGCCGCCGACGGGCTGCACGTCGAACGCTGGTGGCCCAAGGCCTCCCTCGGCGGGCGGGCGGCCGACCTGCGGGTGGTCGTGGTGGCCGGCCGGGCCACCCACGCCGTCGTACGCACCAGCCGCTCCCCCATGACCAACCTGCACCTCGGCGGCAGCCGCGGCGACCTCGCGGCCGTCGCCGAGGCCGCGGGCCCGAAATGGGCCGACGCACTGGAGACCTGCGAGCGGGCCGCGGCCTGCTTCCCCGGCACCCTGTGCGTCGGTGTCGACCTGCTGCCGGCCGTCGGCTGGCGGCGGTTCGCCGTCGCCGAGGTCAACGCCTTCGGCGACCTCCTGCCGGGCCTCACCGGCCTGCCCGGCAGCGGGGCCGAGGGCCTGGACACGTACGCGGCCCAAGTCGCCGCCGCACCGCACCACATCGCAAGGAACCACCACCGTGCACCTGCCTGAGAACCTCCCGCCGTCCCCCGGGGCCCTGCCCGAGCGGGCGCTCCCCGACATGAACGAGGTCGTCGGCCGCGACGACCTGCTCCTGCTCACCCTGGACACCCTCCGCCACGACGTCGCCGTCGGGCTGGCCGCCGCGGGGCGCATCCCGAACCTGGCCCGCCACCTGCCCGGCGGCGCATGGGAGCGGCGGCACGCCCCCGGGAGCTTCACCTACGCCTCCCACCAGGCGATGTTCGCCGGATTCCTGCCGACCCCCGCCACGCCCGGACCGCATCCGCGGCTGTTCGCCGCGCGCTTCGCCGGCAGCGAGTCCACCGCGGGCCGCACGTACGTGTTCGACACCCCGGACCTGGTCTCCGGGCTCGCCGCGGCCGGATACCGCACGGTCTGCATCGGCGGCGTCGGCTTCTTCAACAAGCAGGGTGCGCTGGGCGGCGTACTGCCCGGGATGTTCCAGGAGAGCCACTGGGAGCCCGCGTTCGGCGTGGCCTCCCCCACCTCCTTCGAGGCCCAGGTCGAGCGCGCCGAGCAGGTCGTCGCCGGGCTGCCGGCCGACCGGCGGCTGTTCCTGTTCCTGAACGCCTCGGCGCTGCACCAGCCCAACTGGTTCCACCTGCCGGGTGCCACCCGCGAGGCCGGGGACACCCGCGCCAGCCACGCCGCCGCCCTGGAGTACATCGACCGGCACATCGGCCGGCTCTTCGCCGCGATGAGCTCGCGCCGCCGCTGCTTCGCCATCGTCTGCTCCGACCACGGCACGACCTACGGCGACGACGGCTACACCGGCCACCGCCTCGCCCACGAGGCCGTGTGGACCGTGCCGTACGCCCACTTCTTCCTGGAGCCGTCCGCATGACCGCCCCCGCCGCCCCCGTGTCCGTGACCGCCCCCGCCGTGCGTCCGTACCAGAGCTACGTCTACGCCTACCCCCACAAGACCGCCTACCGGCCTCTGCCCGACCGGCCGGCCCTGCGCGACCTGTGGCGCGGGGAGACCAAGGACGCCCTCTCGCTCTACCTGCACATACCCTTCTGCGAGGTCCGCTGCGGCTTCTGCAACCTGTTCACCCGCATCGGCGCCCCCGAAGGCCTCACCGGCCGCTACCTCGACGCGCTCGACCGCCAGGCCGCCGCCGTCCGCGAGGCGCTCGGCGACGACGGCCCGGTCCGGTTCGCCAACGCGGCCTTCGGCGGCGGCACGCCGACGTTCCTCACCGCGCAGGAGCTCACCCGCCTGTGTGACATCGCCGAGCGGCGCATGGGGGCCGACCTGCGGGCCGTCCCGCTCTCCGTCGAGGCCTCCCCCGCCACCGCGACCGCCGACCGGCTGGCCGTCCTCGCCGAGCGCGGCGCCACCCGCCTGAGCCTCGGCGTCCAGAGCTTCGTCGACGAGGAGGCACGGGCCGCCGTGCGCCCGCAGCGCCGCGCCGACGTCGAGGCCGCGCTCGGCCGGATCCGCGAGGCCCGCATCCCGGTCCTCAACATCGACCTCATCTACGGCATCGACGGGCAGACCCCCGCCACCTGGCTCACCTCCCTGGACGCCGCGCTCGCCTGGACGCCCGAGGAGCTGTACCTGTACCCCCTCTACGTACGGCCGCTGACCGGCCTCGCCCGGCGCACCGCGCACACCGACCGGGAGTGGGACGAGCAGCGCCTGGCCCTGTACCGGCAGGGCCGCGACCACCTCCTCGCGCACGGCTACGAGCAGGTGTCGATGCGCATGTTCCGCCGCCCCGGCGGCGCCGCACCCCAGGGCCCCGACGACCACGCCTGCCAGACCGACGGCATGATCGGGCTGGGCTGCGGCGCCCGCTCCTACACCTCCGCCGTCCACTACTCCTTCGACTACGCCGTCGATATGGGCGAGATCCGGGCGATCATCGACGACTACACGGGGACGGCCGACTTCGGGCGCGCCGTGCACGGCCGGTAC
>NZ_JBEZVK010000073.1:0-30174 GCF_040636955.1 Streptomyces sp. NPDC032472 | reverse complement strand
GCGGGGACGAGGCCCGGCGCCGCCACCTCCTGCAGTCCCTCCTCCAGGCGCAGGGCATGCCGGTGGCCGGCTACCGCGAGCGGTTCGGCACGCACCCGTGCGAGGACTTCCCCGCCGAGCTGGAGGACTTCGCCGCCCGGGGCTGGCTGGAGGAGACCCCGGAGCCCGGAGGCAGCGGCGGGCTCCTGCGCCTCACCCCGGACGGACTGGCGCATTCCGATGCGCTCGGCCCGGCGCTCTTCTCGCCCGCCGTGCGCGCCGCGATGGCCGCCTACGCGCCGAAGTAGGCCGCCGCCCCATGGACCTCACGATCCTCTACCGCGGACCGCTCGCCTCCTGCGACTACGACTGCCCGTACTGCCCCTTCGCCAAGCGCCGCGACAGCCCGGCTCAGCTGCGCGCCGACCGGGCCGCCCTGGAGCGCTTCACCGCCTGGGCGGGAGCGGCCACCGACGACCGGCTGTCGCTGCTGTTCACCCCCTGGGGCGAGGGGCTGGTCCGCTCCTGGTACCGGCGCGCCCTGGTCGAGCTCTCGCACCGGCCGCACGTCGAGCGCGTCGCCATCCAGACCAACCTGAGCTGCCGCACCGACTGGCTCGCCGAGGCCGACCTCGACACGCTCGCGCTGTGGTGCACGTACCACCCCGGGCAGACGCCGTACGACCGCTTCCTGTCGAAGGTCCGGGACCTCGCCGACCGCGGCGTCCGCCACAGCATCGGCATCGTCGGCCTGCCGGAGAACCTGGCGCACGCACGCCGGCTGCGCGCCGACCTGCCGGCCCACGTGTACCTGTGGGTCAACGCCGCCGAGGGCCACACGTACACGGACACCGAGGCCGACGCCTGGACCTCCCTCGACCCGCTCTTCCCGTACAGCCGCCACCCGCACCGCTCCGCCGGGCTGCCCTGCCGGACGGGGCGGTCGGTGGTGTCGGTGGACGGCGAGGGCACCGTGCGCCGGTGCCACTTCGTGCGCGCCGAGCTCGGCAACCTCTACGACGGCTCGTACCGGGCCGCGCTGGGCCCGCGCCCCTGCCCGCTGGCCGTCTGCGACTGCCACATCGGCTACGTACACCTGGAGACGCTCCCGCTGTACGACACCTTCGCGGGCGGCGTCCTGGAACGCATCCCCGCCCCGGGCTCCCTGCCCGGCTCCCCGCCGACCGCCGCCTGAACCGGACCCCGCCCGGGGGTCAGCCGCAGCTCAGCCCTTCAGGGGCCGGCGGGGCCGTCGCCTGCGGGGTGGAGCACGGCGGCGGCGATCTCCCGGACGCGGTCCGCGGTGATGCCCGTCCGCTGTTCGACAGCGAGGGGGTGGTCGGTGTGCTCGAGCTCGACGAAGGGACGCTCGCCGACGGGGCGGGTGTGGACGTGGGTCTTCAGGTTGAGGGTCGTGGGCGAGTAGAGGGGCAGATCGGTGGTGAGCCAGCCGAAGTACGGCTTCTCGGACTCCCGGCCGGGGGTGTCCCACCGATCGGCCGCGCGCGCGAAGTTCTCCGGGCTGAGAGAGACCCAGACGCCCCAGGAGAAGACCTCGTCGCTGCCGATGACCGGTATCTCGATCATCCCCTTGACGAAGTAGTGCTGCGCGTGGATCACGCACTGGTCCGACGAGAGCAGGCAGTCGTCGCGCTCGGCGAAAGCCGGATCCCACACAGCCGGAGCCCCGGCCGTGTAGTTCATCGGAACTTCGGCGTGGCGCGCATCGCAGCACGTGCAGGTGAATCCGAGATCATTGGTCATGAGGGGAAGCCTAGGCTTGCCCGCAAGCGATCTCGGAAGTCAGAAGCGGTCGTACGGCCGGATGCTGCTGGTTCCGGTGCTGGTGGGCTGCCTGGAGGTCGCGCTCACCGTCGTGTGGTGGTCCTCCTGTGCGGCCGGACGCAGTCGCCGCCGGAGACCCCGGTCGACCACGCCGCCCTGGTGGCGGGCATGCTCTCCGCACCGCCGATCGGGCGGTGGCGGTAGAGCCGGCCCGCTATCGACCCGGAGCATGCGCCGAAGGTTCCTGGCGGCTTCCAGGTCAGCGGCGGGGGCGACTGCGCATCATGTCCGGCCGGGCGCCGGCCACGGCCTCAGCCGACCGGGCGTTGATCGACGTCCAGGGGAGCTGAGCGCGGGCCCGGGACGACCTGGACCGGCGGGCGCTGTGCGGTGGCGGCCGGGCGGGCGGCGGCGCGGCGGCGCAGCTTGCGCCACGCGGTCAGCCGCCGCTTCAAGGAGACGGCGAGGGGCACGAGCAGCAGGCCGCCGAGGACCACGATCAGGACGGCGTAGGCGATGAAGGGCCGCGGCTCGGGGGCGACCTTGACCTTGTCCTCGGTGTAGAAGTCGTACCAGACGAAGGCGCATTGGAGGATCGTGAGCGACGTCAGGGCGACGATCACCTTGTTGCGGAACTCGTCGCGCCGGTTCGCCACCCGCTCGCGCCGCAGGTTGAAGATCTCCCGCAGGGCGGCCATCCGCTCGGTGAGGGTGCGCCCCTCGTCGGTGATGCCCCAGGCCCGGTCCACCGCGTTCTTCACGGTCAGCTGGGCGTTGGAGACGTAGCGGATGCTCTCGCTGAAGATCACGCTGCGGAAGGTGGCCTTGTCGGTGAGGTCGAGGATCTCGTCGTACTGCCGGTCGATCTCGTCCTGGTTGTGCGGGCCGTCCGTCTCGATCCGCATCAGCTGGGTCGAGGTGAGTCGGGTGGCGTCGTCGATGATCAGCCAGTTCTGGGAGGCCAGGATCAGGCCGCCCACGTACTCCTGGAGGGATTCGTCGTTCGCGCCCGTGATGCCGGTGAAGAGGTAGCCGACCGTGCACGTGGTCTCCCCGAGCGTGCAGGTCTCGCCGACGCGGACGCTGACCGGCACGTTCTCACCCGGTTCGAGGAGGATGCGGTGCCACCACAGCATCCGGCCGGCCGGCAGCATCCCGTCGTCGTCCTGCCGCTCCCCGACGGAGTCGAGCGGGCCCAGCCTCCGGCGCATCGACTCGCACCACTGGCGGATCTGGCGGCCCAGGGCCTTGCGGTAGGGCTGCTCCAGGTCCCTGAGCTGCGTGCCGCGGCCCGGTTTGTCGATGTGCAGGTCGATGTCGTCGGGGCACTCGGGCAGTTCGAGGACCGCGAAGCCGATCGAGAGGCTGCTGATGTAGACGCGCGCCGTGAAGTCGACGCCGAGGTCGGTGTCCTGGATCCGGACCGTGCCGTCGAGCAGGGCGTTCTCGATGCGGGCGGCGTGGTTGGGCTCCGGGTAGTCCAGGACGATGCGCTCGTCGGTGGCCGCCTCGTTCTCGTCCGCGGTCCCGTGCTCCGTGGCGTGCGACTGCAGGCCGGGGAAGCAAGAGCGCAGCGGCTCCATGACCGCCGCGCGGTCCTCTATCAGGCTGCTGAGGGAGAAGTCGACGGGTAGCGAAAACGTGACCACCGCGACGATGCGCACCGGGCCTCCAGGGGTTGGCGGAAAGGGGTCTGGCGAACCGCTCCGCTGGACAGACATCGGTCCGGGCCGGTAGGACATTAACAGCAAAGGTGAGCGCAACTCACCTGTATTCGCATGCACATGAGGGAGAGTCGACTGTCAGCCCCAGCCACCTCCAGGAGCCCCGCCACGGCCGCTTCCCGGCGTGCCGCGTCCGTCGGCGTATGGGCGGTCGGGGCCTCGGCGGTCGGCTTCGGCCTGCTGCCCGTCCTCGCCGTGTGGGGCGCCGCGACCGGGCTGGGCGTGATGACCCTGCTGATCCTCCGGTTCGCCCTCACCACCGCCCTGCTCCCGCTGCTGACCCCGGGGCGCGAGCGGGGGAGGTTGCCGCTGCGCGATCTCGGTGGGCTCTTCCTGCTCGGCATCCTCTTCGCCGCGCAGTCGGTGCTTTACCTGCTGGCGGTGGAACGGATCACTCCGGGCCTGGCGGTACTGCTCCACTACGTCTATCCGGTGTTCGTCCTCGTCCTCTCCGTCGCCCTGCGGCACGACACGCCCAAGGCTCGCCTGCTGCTGCCGCTGGTCGTGGCGCTGGCCGGGCTGGCGCTGACGGTCGGGCGGCCGGGGGAGGCGGACACGGTGGGGGTGCTCTGCGCGCTGGGGTGCGCGCTTGTCTACGCCCTCTACGTCGTCCTCGGCACCAGGCTGTCCGAGCGAGTCGGGCCGCAGCGGCTCACGCTGTACGTCGTGGCGTGCTCGGCGGTGGCGCTGGCGGCCGTCGCCGCGCCGACGGGCCGGTTCGACCTCGACTTCGATCCGCAGGGGTGGGGTGCCGTCGCGGCCATTGCGGTCGTCTCGACGGCGATGCCGATCGCGCTGTTCTTCGTCGGCGCCAAGCGGCTGGGTGCGACCGAGGCCTCGATCCTGAGCATGCTGGAGCCGGTGGTGGGGGTGGTGGCGGCCTGGGCCTTCCTCGGGGAGCGGGTGACGGTCCTGCAGTTGGCGGGTGGGGCAATCCTGTTGGCCGGGGCGGTGCTCAGCGTGTACGCGCCGTCCGTTGAAGAGAAGCGGGCCACGGCAGCCTCTGGTCCACCGTGAGCAGCACCTTCGCCCGCCCTGGGTGTGCCTGTGCCGGCCGGACCACGATGCGGTCACCGAGCGGGAGGTCCGGTGCCGGCCCGGACTCCCGGGCATCCTCGGCCCGGACGAGGCGGCTGCCAGGAGCCGATCACTTACGCCGTCGACGGTGAGCGTGCTGTCGACGGTGACCGCTGGCCCACGTCCGGAGATGATCAGCCGGATGCCTGCACCGCCTCCGGTCGGCCGGCCCCGGTGCAGTGGCAGCGAAGCTGCGGCGGCTCGGCGGGTGCGCCGGTCCTTCGGTCGGGATGCGGCGGCTCTGCTGCGGTGCGGAAGCGGTGGGGGCGCCGGATGCGGTGGTTGACATTCCCCGGGTTGCGAATTACCGTGCGAATTACTTCAGGGTGTGAATCATCCAGGATCTCAAGCAACTCTCGCCGCGTGTCGTAGCCCGGTCTCGGCGTCGGAAGAAGGACATCAGCATGAATCCCGCCGAGCACGCTGCGGCCGTCGCGGCCGAGACCGATCGATTCGTCGCCGCGGTGAAGGGGGCGGACCTCTCCACCCCGGTGCCGACCTGCCCCGGCTGGACCCTGGCCGATCTCACCCGGCACACCGGCAGCGTGCACCGCTGGTTCAGCGAGCTGCTGCGCCGGCGCATCCAGCAGCCGCCGACCAGCCGGGATGTCGACCTGCGCCTGCCGGCGGACTCCGACGGCTACCCCGACTGGCTGGCCGAGAGCGCCGCCGAGGCGGCCGCGGTGTTCGCCGCCACCGACCTGGAGGCTCCGATGTGGGCCTGGGGCGTCGACCAGCACGCCCGGTTCTGGGTGCGCCGCATGCTCTTCGAGACCCTCGTCCACCGGGCCGACGCCGAGCTCGCACTCGGCCTCTCGCCGAGCATCGACCGCGCCCTGGCGACCGACGGCGTCGACGAGTTCCTGACCAACCTGCCGTTCGCGTCCTCTTTCGCGCCTCTGACCGCCCAGCTGCGCGCGCCTCACCGGACGATCCGCTTCAGCTGCACGGACGGCGACCACGACTGGCTGGTCGGCCTGCGGCCCGACGGCTTCGCCCTGGTGGCCGACGACGCCGAGGCCGAGGCCGACGCCACGGTTCGGGGTACGGCCGCGGACCTGCTCCTGCTCCTCTACGGCCGTCTGGACCGCGGCAGCGACGCATTCCGGCTGCTCGGCGACCAGGAGCTGCTCGCCCACTGGTTCGCCCACTCCGCCTTCTAGGCGGCGACCGCGGCCGACGGTGTTCTACCGGTGTTCCGAGGCCGCCGGGCCTCGGGACAACCGCTTTTGGAACCAGGCCACGTCCCAGAACCTCCCGAACTTCCGCCCGACCTCCTCGTAGACGCCCACGGGCCGGAAGCCGAGGCGTTCGTGGAGCCGCCGGGACGCCTCGTTGGGCACCGTGATTCCGGCGAGCGCCGCGTGGACGTCCTCCTGCTCCAGCACCTCGAAGAGCGAGGTGTACAGGAGGACTCCGATGCCACGCCCCACGTGCTCGGGCGCCAGGTACACGCTGGTTTCCACCGAGGTCGCGTACGCCTGCTTGGGACGGAACGCACTGCTGGTCGCGTAGCCGAGGAGTTTTCCGCCCTCCTCGGCCACGAGGAGCCGGTGCGGGCCGGAGTGAGGATGGGCCAGCAGCCACGGCCGGCGCTGGTCCACGGTGAACGGCTCGATGTCGAAGGTGACCGGCGTCTCGACGACGTAGTGGTTGTAGATCCGGGTCAGCTCTTCGAGGTCTGTCTCGGTACCGGGCCGGATCCCTGGGACTGCGTCCGTGTAGTTCTTGCCGCTCGTCCTGCTGTTCATGCGTACGACCGTACGTGGCGCTCGTTACGTCGTTGTTGCGCCCGAGGTCAGCCGTTCCACGAGGGCGCGGGAGATCGCGCCGCCCGCGCGGATGTCGTAACCCTCGTAGCAGGGCATGGAGTTGGCCTCCAGGAAGAACCACTCCCCCGTGGCGGCCTCGATCTTGAAGTCCACTCCGAGGAACGGCACCCGCGTGGCGGTCACCAGGCGCCGGCACCCCTCCAGGATCTCGGGCGGCGGTGTGAGCGCGGTGTAGCGGTTGGTGCCGTGGGCCGTGCGGTAGTCGAGTTCGCCGGACTCGATGAGCTCGCCGAAGGCGTGCTCGCCCACGGTGTGGACGCGTACGTCCGGCCCGGCGATCCGTTCCTGGAAGAGGGTCGGTGACTGTGCGAGCCGCGGCAGGAGCCGTTCGTGCTCGGGCCGGAAGAGCGTCGCCCAGGTCTTGGAGGCGCTGGCCCCCTTGAAGACGGCGCCGTGCGTGCAGTCGTGGACGAAGGCGAGGGCGGTGTCGGGGTCGTTCGTCAGGCAGGACCGCGGAATCCGCCAGCCGGCGACGGGGGCGAGGCTGACGGCGTGGAGCACCTTGCTGGCGTTGGAGGCCTCGCGCAGCGGCGGGTTGAGCACCGGCAGGTCGACCGCCTCCAGCAGGCGGCACAGTGCCTGGTACTGGCCGTCGGCCCGGTGGGCCGACCGCGGGTCCGGGGCGGCGGCGGAGACGTTCAACGGCCGGGCCCACACGGCGCTGACCTCGCCGAACGAGATCTCCGGCCCGCCGTCGCCGGGGCGTATGCGGGTGGTGCGCAGGTCGTCGAGGGGGATGTCGAGGTCGCCGTACAGGGCGAGCGTCGGCAGGTCGACCACCGCGAACCGGGTCGTGCCCTGGGCTAGTGCGCGTACGCCGTGGACGAACGTGGGATCGGCGGCCACGCCGATGCAGAGGATCACGACGGGCCGCCCAGCAGCCCGTTCAGGACGGCAGCGAAGACCCGGTGTTCCAGGTGCGCGAACTGGTGGTGCACCGGATGGCAGGAGATGTCGAGCAGCCGCATCCGCTCCCCTTCGGGCTGGACGACGACCACGGCGAAGGTGGCGCCGAGCGAGCGCAGCCGGGTCAGGAGGGGCGCGAGCCGGTCTCGGGGCCCGGGGGCGAGGGTGCCGGTGGGATCGGAGAGGTCGAACTCCTCGTCGCCGGCCAGCAGGACGTGCCGGGTCCGCTCCGGGTCGAAGCCGGTGAACCGCAGGACCTCGGCCCCGTGGCCCACGCCCTCACCCTCGCCCTCGCCCTCACGCATCGCGGCGGCTCCGTGGCCGAGGAACGCCCCATCGCGTACGCGGTTGACGTTGATGCGCTCACCGGTGGCGGCGCGGGGCAGGAGCGGCGGAACGGGCCCGATTGCGGACGACGTCATCGATGAGGGCGGCATCGCCATCCCGGGCAGGGCGGCGGCGGTGAGCGGGTCGAGGTGCGGTACGAAGCCGGCGGGCGAGGGGCGGTTGACCACGGGCCCGGGCCAGAGGGCCAGGACCGACCACCATACGGCGAGCGACTCCGCGTACGCGAAGGCCGCGTCGGCGGCAGCCGAGGGGCCGTCGGGGGCACCCGGGGGCAGCAGGCCCCGGTGGAAGACGCCCCGTATCCGCTCGCCGGCCGTGCTCAACTCCACCCGTGCGGCGGCGCTCCGGTCGGCCGTCACCGTGACCGCCACCTCGCCGAACCCGGCGGGCGCGATCACCCGGTGCCCCCTGCCCTCGGCGAACCTGCCGAACCTGCCGGCCGTTTCGTCATCCGGCGGGGCGAGAACCAGGATCGTCACCGCGTACTCCCGACTCGGCCCCCTCGGCCGCTCTGAGCGCGTGCAGCGCCTGGGCGAGCTGCCAGGCGTTCCGGGCGAGGTCCGTCGTCACGTCGGGGCGGGCCTCGGCGGGCAGGAAGGGGAATGCGGGCGCCGTCGGTGTGGGGCGGAGGGCTCCCTCTTCCCGGGACCGGTCCTCAGACACGGTCCGCGGCCGCTTGCGCGGGCGGGCCGGCAGGAGAAGCAGTACGGATGATCGGCCCCCACTCGCCGGTGTGTTGTGCCGCGGGCAGGTGGACGCCTGCCGGGGCGGCACCGCGCTCGCCGTACTCGCCGAACTCGCTGCCTTCACTGAATTCACTGCGTTCCGTGGTTTCGCTGTTCTCGCTGCTTTCACTCCTTTCGCTTCCTTCGCTGCCCTCCTTCGTCTCGCTGCCTTCGCTGCCCTCTTTCATACGGGTCAGGGCCGGCAGACCTTGGTCTCCCGGGGTCCCCGCCCCTGCCCGGAGGCGGAGGAACCGGCGGGCCGCGTCCTGGACCTCGCGGGGGAACGACTCGAAGGGCGGTGTGGACGACGCGTTCGGCATGGCTGCCCCCTGGACGGGTCAAACATCTGATTACTCATCGTATTGCGTCGGCTACGCCTGTCCAGGGGTTGCGGGGCCCGTCCGCCGTCCGGATCGGGGTGCGCGGGCGGGTGCGTTGGCCACGCCGAAAGGGATGTGCACGCTCGGGGTGGCAGGTGCCGTTCCGTTCAGGTGGGACACCTGGTCGTCGAAGAAGATGTGCGGGTCCAGGGCCTTCATGACCGCCGACTTGTCTATGCCGCCGAGGAAGAAGGCGTCGTTGACCCGCAGTCCCCACTGTTTGAGGCTCGTCAGGGCCCGTTCATGGGTGGGGGCGTCCCTGGCGGTGACCAGGGACACGCGAAGGCGTGGGCGGTAGGCGGGGTCCTCCTGCCGCCTGTCCTCCTCCCGGCGTTGGATGCGGTTGATGCCGGCGAGGAAGTCCCTCAGCGGCCCGGGATCGTGGGCCGTGGCGGCGTTACGGACCTCGTGTGCGCGGAACCGTTCGATACCGGCCGCCTGGTAGATCTGCTCGGCGGCGTCGTCGGCCAGCACCCCGTCGAAGTCGAAGGCGATGCGGAGCTCGGGGTCGCTCTCGTCATCGGTGCGCGCCGTGGCGAGGACGTGTCCCGCGGGCAGCCCGTCCGCGACGGCGTCACGGACGTCGGATCCGTCGGCGGACAGGAACAACGACATGTTCAGCGCCGGCATGAACGGGTGCGAGGCCCGGCCCTGCCGGAAGACCGCGCGGCTGATCGGCAGGCCGTGTGCCTTGATCGAGCGCATGACGCGCATGCCGGTGTCCGGGTCGTTGCGCGAGAGGATGATGACCTCGACCAGGGGGTCGGCCTTGTCCGAGAGGTCGTTCAAGGACAGCAGGCGTCTGACGAAGGGGAAGGCCACGCCCTTGGCGAGCACGTCGTCCACGTGCTCCTCCTGGTACGCGCGATAGGCCTGCTCCCCCTGCTCCCTGAACACCGCATCGGACTCGGTCAGTTCGAACAAGGCACTTGAGGCGATTCCCACCACCAGACGCCCGGACAGGTCGTACCTCATGGCCCCTCCCGTACCCGCACGTGTCAGTCGGTTCTCCAGTCGATGGTGCCCGTGCCCAGTGCGATACCTGCACGCGGGCGCATCGGATCCTCCGGGCCCCGCCGGGACAGCAGGACCACCTCGTGGACCCGGGCCGTCAACACGCCCAGGCGGGCGGCGCACGCGGCGGCGAGGGGGACGGGGTCACGGGTCCTGCCCAGGGAGAGGTGCGGTGTGAACCGCGCGTGCCTGCTCCGGCAGCGGGGGAAGGGCTCGGCCAGTGCCTGCTGAAGCCGGGTCCACGGGGCCGGCCCCGCCGCGGCGGGGTCGAGCCACACGGTGCTGTAGGCGCGGTGCCGGAAGTACCGCACTCCGCTGAGCCGGATCTCGAACGGCGCCTGAGCGGCGGCGGCCTCGGCGAGCAGCGGGGCGGCCGCCTCGAAGTCCGCCTCGGGCACGAAGCCGAAGACCAGGTTGACGTGCGGGGGCCACCGCCGGATCTGCGGGTCGTGGACCTGCCTGATGCTCTGGATGGCCTCCCAGAGCCGGGCAGGGGGCATCCATGCCACCGCGGTCCATGGCGTGGGCTCCACGTCGAGCCGTCCGCCGGTACCGGGCGGGCGGCCCCGGGCTGCGTGCGCGTCCCTGTCTGCGTCCACACTTCATCATGCCGTCAGGTGGTCCGGGGAGCCGAGACTGCGCGGGGGCCGAAGACGTGCGTCACCCACTGGTCCAGCCGGGTACGGAACTCCGCCGCCGAGGTGATGTCGGAAGCCGGGAGGCAACCGGCGTCGGCGAAGCCGTCGAAGAAGTCCACGTCGGCCCAGCCGCCCCGGAACAGCACCACCGACAGCTCGGCTTCGGCCGGGCCGGATACGAGGACACCGACCGAGTCGGGATCGTGCACGCGCGACCGGTCGGTCTCCAGGGGCCGGGGCCACGGGGCCGCGGCGTCCCTCCATGTCACCTCCCCACGGCGAGGCCGGACGCCCTCCACTGCGCGGCCCGTTCTGCGAGGGTGGCGGCCGCCTCGTCGAGATCGATGACGTGTTCCATGAGCGGATCATCCCTCATGGGAGCTCCTCTGCCGGGATTCGACCTGCTGGAGATATACCTGCCGGGGAACCGGGCCGGCAGCCGTGCTCGCGTTTCCCGACCGCCCTGGCCTGCTGCGCCCCCTCCGGATTCCCTGGGATTCGACATGACCACTGCACCCCGCACCGGTACCGTCACCCGGCTCGTCGAGGGCTTCGGACGGGTCGCCCTCCGCCCGGTCGATCCCGCCCTCGACGCGGAGCTGATCCACGGCTGGGTCAGCGAGGAGCGGGCCCGGTTCTGGGGTATGCGCGGGACGAGCCGCCGGCTGGTGGAGGAGATCTACGAGGACGTCGACCGGCGGGACACGCACCACGCGTTCCTGGCCTCCCTCGACGGGGTCCCCGCCGCGCTGTTCCAGTCGTACGACTGCACGGCCGACCGGGTCTGCGAGTGCTACGAGGCCCGGCCGGGCGATGTGGGCGTCCACCTGCTCATCGGCCCGCCCGCGGGGCCCGTCCGGCCGGGTTTCACCGGGGCTCTGCTGGACGTCTTCCTCGGCCACCTCTTCGGCCTGCCGGGCACGCGCCGGCTCGTCGCCGAGCCGGATGCCCGCAATGCCAAGGCCGTGGTCCGGCTGGAGCGGGCCGGGTTCGTACGCGGTCCGGAGGTCGAGCTTCCCGAGATCCACCTGCCGGAGGTCCACCTGCCGGCGAAGCGGGCCCGGCTGCTCTTCCTCGACGCGCGACCCCGGCGGTAGGGGGCAGGGGGCTTCGGCTCAGTCGCGGGTGGGCGGCGGGCGACGGCCCCATACGGTGAGCATGCCGGGGCCGAGTTCGGCCAGCCGCGGCGAGGCCAGGTAGGACAGGGTCTCGTCGAGGGTGGTCTCGTCGAGGCGGGCCCCGGCCAGCAGGGCCGGGCGCATGCGCTCCAGGGTCTCGGTCCAGAACGCGGCGAGCGGGGAGCCCGGGGTCAGCGGCGGGCACACCAGCTCCGCGGCGACGCCCTCCAGGCCCGCGGCGCGCAGGAGGTGCGGGTAGGCGCGTACGGCGGCGATGTCGGTGCCGATCGTCTCCGCGAGGGTGCGCCACATGGCGTCCAGGGTGCGGCGGTAGGCGGAGGTCGTGTCCGCGGGGTCGGGAACGTCCACGGCGTCGCTGAGGACCAGGTGCCCGCCGGGTTTGACCAGCTCTGCGAGGCGGCCCACGAGCTCCCGGCGCTCGGGCAGGTGCATGAGGACGAAGCGGGCGTGGACCAGGTCGAAGGTGCCGAGCCCCGGTTCGGCGGCGAGCCGGGTGATGTCGGCCGTCCGCACCCGCAGCCGCGGTCCGGCGAGCGGGGCCAGGCGGTCGGTGTCGCGGTCCAGGGCGACCACCTCGTCGGCGCCGGCTTCCTCGGCGAGCCAGCGGGCCACCGTTCCGGTGCCCGCGCCGACGTCCAGGCAGCGCCGGCCCGGACCGGCGCCGAGGGCGTACAGCCGCTCCCGGGTGAACGGGTCGTAGACGAGCGCGGCATGGTCGATGCGGCCGCCCTCCTCCGGGTGCTCGGGCCGGAAGAGGGCCTCGCCGTACCGGCCGGAACCGCCCGGCTCCGGGTGGTGCGGGGCTGCCGCGGGCGTGTGCTCCTCGGGTGCTGGCGGCACCGCCGAACTCCTTCCGCCCGGGGGCTTGCTGCCCGGCGGCCTGGCTGCCGGGTGCTACCAGGGTGGCCGGTGCGCCCGGCGGAGCGTCGGCATTGCGCCGGGCGGGGGCGCGTCCGGGGGCACTACTGCTTGGCGTCCAGCGCCGCCACCAGCTGCGGCAGGTTGCCGCCGGCCAGGACGAGGGCCAGGTGGTCGTGGAAGTCCCGGGTGTGGACGATCAGGCCGTCGCGCACCCGCAGCACCTGGATGTTGGCGGCCTCGACGGACCGCCCGCTCTCCTGGTTGTGCACGTGGTAGTCCCACTCGGCGACGATCACCTCCGGGTCGTCGGTCTCCCGGATCACCACGTTCTTGGCGGTCAGTCGGAAGGGCGAGACCGCGGCGACCTGCGCGAACCGCTCGTGGAGGGCGGCCCGCCCCTCGAAGCGGCGGGGCCCGACCGGCTCGAAGACGGTTTCCACCACGGCGTCCTCGGCATAGAGCCGGGCCAGCTCGGCGAACCGCCCTTCGGTGATGCCGTCGAGCAGACTCCGGAAGACCTCGCGCGGCGACCGCGTTTCGGACATGATCAACCTCCGGCAGACTCGGGCGCTAGAATCGGACTAGCGACTCCGTTTCGATATGGCCGACGATACGGACTGGCGACTCCGGTTGTCCAGGGGCGACTTCGGCCGCCTGCCGGGCGGGGAAGGGGCAAGAAGGATGAACGGTGCTCAGCAGCGACCGCTGCGGGCGGACGCGGCACGCAACCGGGCCAGGCTGCTGGACGCGGCCACGGAGGTGTTCACCACCCGCGGCGTCGGCGTACCGACCGAGGAGATCGCCCGGACCGCCGGGGTCGGGGTGGGGACGCTCTTCCGGCACTTCCCGACCAAGGAGGCGCTGCTGGAGGCGGTGATGGTGCGCAGGCTGGAGGCCATTGCCGCGCGGACCGCGGAGCTGGCCGCCGACGCCGAACCGGCCGAGGCCTTCTTCGACGCCTTCCGGCTGGTGATCGACCAGTCCGCCGGCAAGAACGAGTTCAACCGCGCACTCGCCGCGGCCGGGGTGGACGCACACGAGTCCCTGCAGCAGTCGAGCGCGGCGATCCGCGAGCAGCTCGCCCGACTCCTGGCCGGAGCCCAAGAGGCCGGGGCGGTTCGCCGGGATCTGGAACTGCCGGAGCTGATCGCCCTGTTGGTGGGCACCACCGCCACCATGGAGCAGCTCGGAGCGGACACGGCGGCCCGGGAGCGGATCTTCGACGTGGTCTTCGCCGGTCTGCGACCGCCAACGCACTGACGGGTACGGTCCCGGCGAGGCGCGGACGGGCTCAGGCACGCGCTCCGGACCATGCGACACCCCATGCGCGCCGACCTCGGATCACGTCCGGGGACCCGGGCTCCTGACTGCCGACTCCCTTGGCGGCGGCATCGGTGCGTGACGCCGTCGTCCACTCGAAGCGGACGGCAGGCGTGTCGAAACCGGCTCGCGCACCATGAACACGTCCACCGGGTCCTCGGTCTCCAGCGTGAATCCGTGCCGTTCGTACAGCCGCCGGACGGGACTGCCCTGCAGGGCATTCAGTCGGACCGGGGTCCCCTCGCTGTCGCACTGCTCCATCAGCCGGCGCAGTACGGCCGTACCGATGCCCCTGCCCTGCACGTGCGGGGCCAGGTAGAAGTGCTCCAGCCGGCGGCCGTCCTCGGCTGGCCGCAGCGACACGCAGCCGGCGAACGCACCGCCCACCTCGATCACCCAGGTGTGCTCCGGAACGAACCCGTCCCGCAGTCGCTGCCGCACCCGCTGCTCGTCGTACCGCCCGAGGCGCTCCAGGTCCGCCCGCAGTACCACGGCCCGCAACTCGGCCACCGCCTCAACGTCCGCTGCCGAAGCCGGCCGAAGCCCCCAGTCCACCATGATCGTCAGACTATCGCGCGCCCTGAACGGGCCGCCTTCGCCGAGACATGGAACAGGCCGTGAAACCGCGGCGGGCCGGCCGGGGCCCTCGACCCCGCCGGGCGGCTCGACCTACAGGTCGCCGCCGTCGAGGTTCGGCCAGGGGACCGTGGTCTGGGACGGGGCTTCGTAGTCGACTCCGGGGACGTGCCACCCGTAGAGCCGGCCGACCTGCGTCCGGAACCAGTCGGTGTCGGCGAGTTCGGCCAGGGTGTCGGTGGTCGCGGCGGCCCAGCGTTCGTGGACGGCGGCTTGGACCTTGTCGTCCATCTCCCAGCCGTCGAGGCGGATCCGCTGCTCCCGGTCGAGCTGGAGCGGCGCCGCGCCGGTGAGCTGTTGCCACAGGGCGGCGGCCTGCCGGGCGGTGCTCTGGAAGTCGTCACCGAGCACGGCACGCAGGAGGCTGGTGTAGAGGGCGATGGACGGGATGGCGGTCGACGCCTGGGTCACCGCCGCGCCGGCGACCACGGTGTGGGCCCGTCCGCCGAGCGGGGCCAGGTCCTGCTGGAGACGGCGCGCGGTGTCCTCCAGGTGCTGCTTGGCCGCGCCGATGGTGCCGGCCCGGTAGACCGGTGCGGTCAGGTCGGAGCCCACGTAGGAGAGCGCCACCGTGTGGAAGCCGTCGTGGATGAGGTTCCGCTCCGCCAGGGCGTCGATCCACAGCTTCCAGTCGGCGCCGCCCATGACCTGCACGGTCGCGTCGCGCTCCGCGTCGTCGGCGGGCTGGAGTTCCAGGGAGCCGACGGAAGGCGTGTGGCCGTCGAACTGCAGGGTCTTGGTCCGGTACGCGGAACCCAGCGGCTTGATCACCGAGTTGTGGACCTCACCGGTGACGGGGTCGGTGCGGCGGGGCGCGGCGACGCTGTAGACGAGGTGGTCGACCCTGCCGTACCGGGTGGCGAGGTGCTCCAGCGCCTCATCCTTGGCCGCGGCGGAGAAGGCGTCCGCGTTGAGGAAGGCGAAATCACTGTCCGGCCCGGCGAGTGCCGCGGTGCGGGCGGTCCGGTACCAGCCGCCGGAGGCGGTGCGGCGCTCGGTCTCGGGGGCTTCGAAGGCGATGCCGAGTCCGCGCATGCCGTACGTGCGCAGCGCGGCGACCGTGGCGGCGAGGCCGTAGCCGGCGCTGGAGCCGATGATCAGGGCAACCGGTGCCGCCGCGCCGGCCGGGCCGGTGCGTGCAGGGGTGCGCTGCCACAACTCGTCGACGACGGCTGCGCAGCCCTCGGGGTGGGAATTGACGTACAGGAAGCCACGGTTGCCGGGCTTGATCTCGCGGAGAGTCATCGGTTTCCTTCGTGCGGGGTGTTGATCACCGGCCGGGTCTCCATCCTGACTCGATCAACCCCTGGGCGGATCTGGCGACTTGTGCCAGCGTCCGCTCGGGAATCTTGTCGATGTCGCCCTCATCCGCGCAGCCTCCGCGGAGCGGCTGAGAGCGCCGGCGCATCCGGTTGTCAACTCCCCTGCCGGGCACGGGAAACCGCCAGGTCGATCCGGCACAGGGCTCCCCGGGCGGTCGGCCTGACCTGATCGGTGGTCAGCCCGCTTCGGTTGCCGTCCTCCACGTGGAGCGGAGCTGCGCGACGGCCTCGTCCGCCTGGCGAAGACCCGCTTGGTAAGCCGGTTCCCAGGCTGCCGGGTCGCCCGGGTCCGAGCCGAAAGCACGCACCGAGGCGGGGTCGGGGCCGATGGTCACCACGGTGTCCGCCCCCACGGCCGCCAGCTGCTCGTTGAGCGGCTCGCGGGGAAACAGGTGCGCCATCGGCTCGACCACGACCAGGGTGCGGGCTCCGGCAGCGAGGTCGGCGTTGGTGCCCGATCGCAGCGCACCGTCCAGGTAGCGCCGGCCGTCGATGGCAACCGGCGGCGCCGCGCCCGGGAAGGCGCTGCTCGCCGCCACTGCGGACACCAGGGGCACGCCGCTGTCGCGGTCCCACACCACGGGCTCGCCGG
The DNA here is from genome assembly GCF_040636955.1 of Streptomyces sp. NPDC032472. NCBI lineage: Bacteria > Bacillati > Actinomycetota > Actinomycetes > Kitasatosporales > Streptomycetaceae > Streptomyces > Streptomyces sp. NPDC032472. The sequence goes on along the minus strand of NZ_JBEZVK010000073.1, from coordinate 13,896 downwards.
TGGTTGCGTCCACGGCCGTGATCAGCAGTCGTCGCTCCGGCCACCTGTCCGCACCGATCAAGGCGGCGCGCCCCGCGATCAGCGCCTCGTCGGCCTGGGGGTCGATGCTGTCGAGCGCGAGCCGGCCGACGCGACGCCTGGCCTCGTCCGGTTCCAGGCTGCGGTCGCCCAGCACGGCGAACACCTGGCCCATCCGCGCGGGGTCCGCCTCGATCCGGTGAGCGGGCCGGCGAGCCGCAGTCGCGAGCCGCCCCGGGTCCTGCCCGGTGGCGAGGAGCGTGCCGACGATCGCGCCGGCCGACGTGCCGACGATCAAGTCGGCTTCGCCCAGATCCGTGCCGTGGAGGCGCAACCCGTGGGCCAGCCCCGCCATCCAGGCCGTGCCGACGTGACCCCCGGGGCCCAGGACGAGTGCTCGGTCGGTGCGCATGGCGATCCCCCCCTCGTTATTGAAACAGTCGTACCATATATTCACTGACGCTGTTTCGCTTCCGAGTTGCAGGAGATCCGCCGTGGGGCGACCCGCAGATCCCGCCCGTCGTGAGAACACACTGGCGCGGGCGACCGACTACGTGCTGGCGCACGGGTTGGCCGGGCTGAGCCTGCGGCCACTGGCCGCGGCCCTCGACACCAGCCCACGGATGCTGCTCTACGACTTCGGCAGCAAACAGGAGTTGGTCTCCGCGGTCCTCGCCGAGGCCCGTCGCCGAGGTGCGGGGCGCATGGCCGAGCACCTTCCGGCGGCGACGGGCTCCGCGCAGGAGAGGCTGCGTGGCATCTGGGCGTGGATCAGCGCGGACGAACGCGCTCCGTTCGTGCGGCTGTTCTTCGAGGTGCATGCCGACGGCCTGGTCCACCCCGAGAACTACCCCGACCAGGGCCGGGCGATCACGGACTGGTTCGACACCCTCGGTGCCACCTTCCGCGACGTCTCCACCGGTCCCGAGGACACCGTCACACCCACGTTGATCATGGCCGTCGTCCGGGGTCTGCTGTTCGATCTCACAGCCACCGGCGACCGCCACCGCACCGATCGCGCCCTGGACCGCTTCGCCGAACTCCTGCGGCACTGAACGCACGAGAGCCTGGTCGAGCGCGATCTTGGTCGGCGGGAGTTGCGGCGCTCGCGTCCCGGCCGCCCGGCGCCCGGGGGCGCGGGCGCCCTGCGGACCGGTCGGCCGTTGCGTTCAACGGTCGGCCGGCTCCTCCGGATGCGGCGGCGGGGTCGGGGCCGGGCCGGCCGGGGCGGTGGCCAGTTCGGCCAGGAGGGCCGCCGCGAGGTTTTCGCGGCGCATGCGCTGGTCGACGTAGAGCATGGCGGTCACCAGTTGGGTGAAGCCGATCTGGAAGACCTGGCTGACGGCGCCGCCGAGGACCGCGACGAGGACGCCGCTCACCATTGCGGTGATCGCCCCGGCCGAGGGACTGCCGCTTTCGGGCAGGCCCTGCAGGGCGGAGAGCAGCGTGACCGAGCCGACGAGGTTGAACGGCAGTTGGATCAGCCAGGAGATCGCACCGCCCAGCATGCCGGCGAGCACGGTGATGCCGAAGATGCGCCACCAGTCGCCCCGGACCAGTGCGGCCGAACGGCGCAGCGCCCTGACCGGGCCCGCGCCCTCCATGACCACGGCGGCCGGGGCCAGGGCGAAGCGGGTGCTGAGCCACACGGCGGGCGGCAGGGCGGCCAGCAGCAGAACCGGCGGGAGACCCAGGAGCGCGGTCGCGCTGTCGTCGGCAGCCGCGGCGACCATCACCGGTACGGCCACCGCCAGCGCGACCAGCACCGGGGAGCCGGCGATCAGGACGCTGAGGAACGTGGCGCCGGCCACCGCGGGAGCCCGGCGGACGGTGGCGCCCCACAGGGCGCGGAAGGTCGTGGGGCGGCCCATGACCGCCTCCTTGAGGACCGCCGGACAGAGCGCTGCGAGGACCGCCATGCCCAGCAGACCCATGACCACGAGGAGTACGAACAGGATGCAGGCCGCGACGACCAGCGGCACGACGTGCTCGGCCGCCGGTTGCTCACCCTGCGGGAGCCCGAAGACGGGCTCGATGTGGCGGTGGACGGCGGCCACGGCGATGCCCACCGCGAGGGCCATGACGGGCAGGGTGCAGGCCTGGACTGCCAGGACGACTCCGGCCAGTTGCTTCCAGTGACGGCGGATGGTCGCGAACGATCCGCTCAGGATCTCGCCGACGGCCAGCGGGCGCAGGGGAATCACACCCGGCTGCAGTGCCGTTGGTGCCGTGGCTCCCCACTGCGGGGCGCCGCCGCCCCAGTCGCCCCCGTACTCCCCCGGCCCCGGGAATCCCGTGGCTCCCGGACCGCTGTCGTGCGTCATGCGCGTGCTCCGTGTGTCGTCCCCCGATGGGAGCACAACATAGCGCAGCCGATCAGGGGCATGACAGCGCCGCCGGGCACCCAAGTCCCGTCGCCCAGAGGGCCGGACGGGGCGGCCCGGCCATGCAGATCATCCTTATTTATCCGGAGCTTTTTACCCAACCGAGATATTTCGCGGCGTGTCCGAAAACGTCCGCCACACATCGGCCGAGAACAATGGGCGGTCGTCGAGAGCCAGTACACATGTCACCGAAGAGCAACCTTTCCCGGCCGTTCCTGCACCTGAGTGCGGAAGGGGATCACGATTGCCCTGCTCCACAACTGACCGCAGCAAGCCCGCCGAGAAGCGGAAACCGAAACAGCGCAGCAGCCGACGCGCCCCCCGCTCTCTCACCGTCTTCCTCATAATCGCCCTGGCCAACGTCTACACCCCCGCCACACCGGCCGAGGCGGCCTCCGCATACGGCGCCAAGGCGGTCGCCATCGCCGCCTCCAAGAAGGGCGCCCCTTACGCCTATGGCGCAACGGGGCCCAAGAAGTTCGACTGCTCGGGTCTCACGCTCTACGCCTTCCGAAAGGCGGGGCGACGACTCCCCCGTACTGCCGAGCAGCAATACCGGAGCACCCACCACATTTCGCGCCAACAGCGCGCTCCGGGAGACCTGGTGTTCTTCGTCACCGGCTCCGCCATTGCCCACGTGGGCATTTACGCCGGTCACGACAAGATCTGGCACGCGCCTCGACCCGGCACCCGCGTACGGCTGGAACGGATCTGGACCGTGAACACCCGCTACAGCCGTGCCGACTGATGCGCGGCCGGCTGGTGCGCGGCCGGCTGGTGCGCGGCCAAAACGGTTCACCGTACGGGGCCCGGGCGCTCGTCGTGCATCCGCAGTGCGCGACGAGCGCCCCGGAGGGATCAGGTCAGCTCCACTGCTCGTTCGCGAGGGAGCTGACCGGCTGCGGCTTGCCGATGACCGCCAGGGCGATGAAGAAGTTGATCTGGCCGATCGCGATGGTGAGGGTGGCCAGCGCCTTCTCGTCGTAGTGCTTCGCCACCTCGGCGTAGAGCACGTCGGACACGCGCTCCTTGCCGTGCGGGGCCGGCTGGAGGGTGGCCTCCACCAGCGCGAGGGCGGCGCGCTCGGCATCGGTGAAGTACGGGGCGTCCTGCCAGGAGGAGACGGCGGTGATGCGCTCCTCGGACACCCCTGCCTTGCGCAGGAAGCCGGTGTTCAGGATCGTCAGGTAGGTGTTGCCGACGATCTGGCCGGCGCGCAGGTGGACGAGGCTCATGGTGGTCCGCGGCACCGAGCGGTTGCCGGTGGCCCTGAAGAGGGCGGCGCTGATGTCGCTCAGCTCGGGCACGAACTCGGCCGGGTTCGGCATCCGCGAGATCGACGTGTTCGGGTTCGTTTCCGGGCTCGGGTTCGTGTTCGTCATGGCGGGGGCTCCTTTGCATCGGCCTGTTGTCGGCGACTTCACAGCACTGACGGATCGGCTCGCCCGGATGTGACAGGAGACCGGAAGATTTTTCGCAGCGCGCTCCGTGCCTGGTGACGGCGGCCGTGTGCTCCTGGTCTGTCACCAGGGCCCTCCTCCGCGATGGGACAGGAGCCCGCGACCCCCGTGCGCGGGCCCCTGCTTCACCTCGCCTCCGGCGCATGGACCGGGGGCGATCACTTCGATCAACACGCTAGGGCCGAAAGGCCCCTTCGACCGGGGGCAGTCCACGCCAGTCGGGGGACCGTGCGCGCCGCAGGGGGACTTTCCGCGCCGTGAAGGGGACACTCGGCGCCGCACTCCGGTGATCATATTGAAATTGGATCTGGTCTATGCTCACCCGCTGTGGTCTCGCACGCGCACTCGGGGACGACCTCCTCCGCCCTCACCCGCCTGAACGTCAACGCCGCACGCCGGCTCGGCATCCCCCCGGCCGGCTACGCGCACCTGCTGGGCCTCGCGCCCGAGCACCTGCACGACGACCTGTGCCGGACGCCCACCCTCACGAGCATCCGCATCGCGGAACTGATGACCGTGCACGCTCCGTGGACCGGGGTGGCCGGGGCACTCGCCCAGCAGGCGGGCATCGGCAGCCTCGGCGTCTGGGACTATCTGATCACCTCCGCGGCCACACCGCTCGACGGGATCAGGGACGCCGCGGCCTGCTTCGCGGCCGTCGCCGACGTGGGTACGGACAGCCTCGCGATCAGCGAGGACGGGGACCAGATCACGATCAGCCACGTCAACGACGCGGATCTGGCGTACGAGGCCGCGTGCGCCGTGAACGCCGGCTCGCTGGCCGTCTACCACCAGCGGCTCTGTGAGGCCGCACAGCGTCCCCTCGTGCCGCTGCGCGTCGCGCTGGCCGCCGAAGCACCCCGCCGGCACGGCGACCTGACGGAGCTGTACGGCACCCGCTCCGTCGACTTCGAGGCGCCGGTCAGCTCGATCACCTTCCTCGCATCCGACCTGACCGCGGCCTCGCCCCGCGCCCAGCCGGGACTGTCGGCCGTGCTGCGTAGACACGCCGAGCAGATGCTCGCCGCCTCGGTCCCGCTGCACGACTGGCTGGATCTGTTCCGCACCGCCCTGGCCTGCGTCCACGACGAGACCGCTCCGACGCTGGCGGCGGTGGCACGGCGCATGGCCGTCAGCACCCGTACCCTTCAGCGCCGCCTCGACGAGCACGGCACCACCTGGAGCAGCGAGGTCGAGGCCGTGCGCCGGGACCGCATCACCCGGCTGCTGCACGAGACCGACCTCAGCGTCGACGCCATCGCCGCCCGCAGCGGGTACGCCGACGCCCGCGCCCTGCGCCGCGCGGTCCAGCGCTGGTACGGCACCACTCCGGCCGCCCTGCGCCGCACCGGCCGACCGCGCAGCGGCGCGGGAGCGCCCTGAGGCCGCCGGCGGGAGGCGCTGCCTCCGGGGGCCGGGCTCAGACCCGGCGCAGGTGCCGGGCGAAGAGGGCGCGGGCCCGTTCGAGGTCCTCGGGCGCGGCCGCACCGCGCTTGGGCAGGACGAAGAAGTACCCCAGGCTTCCGGTGAGGACGAACAGGTCGGGCGTCTCGAACCACCAGGGGCAGGACTGCCAGTCGGCGCTGACGCCCTCCTCGGCCAGGGCCGTGCCGGTGGTGGTCAGACCGTTCTCGGTGAGCGTGGTGCGGCAGGTTCCGTAGGCCGCGTGGGTGCGGTACTGGTCCGGCATCCGATGCCTGCGGAACCACTGGCGCAACCGCCGCAGGGCCGTGGCGTAGTCCTCGGCGGTCGCGGCGTAGTCGAACCGCGCGGTGTCCGGGGCGGCACCCCCGCGACAGCCGTTCGCTGCCGGGCACTGCCGTGCATCAGGCCCGGGCCGACCGGCTCCTGCCCGCGGCGCCCTGCGGGACGGTCAGGGACCGGCCCAGCGCCAGCATGCTCAGCCCGAACATCAGGACGCCCAGGGGGACATGGACCGAGGGTTCGTGCGCGATGCCGAGCACCACCTGCACCGAGGCGAGGAGGAGGAAGCCGGACGCGTACGCGATGGGGCGGGGCGATCCGCCGCCCGGCCGCCACGCCAGGACCGCGGCGAGCACGTACAGCATCGAGGCGCCGTACATCACGCGCGCTCCGATGCCGTGCAGGAGCTCCCCGTAGGAGGTGGACAGCAACAGCCCCGCGCTGACCGCCTGGAGGAAGAGGGTGAGGGTCTGCAGGGCGGTTGCGGCCTGCAGGAACGTGAAGCGGCTTCGCTGTTGTGCCGTCGGCTGTACGGTCATGGCGCGGTCCCCTCGTCTGCCTCGCGGCGTCGGATGCGGTGTCTCTCAGTGGTCCGACGACGCAGGGCCGCGAAGTGTGAGGCGAAGTGACGGGGGTCACCATGCGGTGCGGTGGTCCGGCGGCAGGGCGAGGGCCGCACCGTACGGGAAGTACGAGGAACCACGAGGAACAGGGAGCGGCGGCGCGTATGAACACCCCATCCGAGGCGGTGCGGGAGCGGTCCGAGCCGGACCCGGGCCCGGTCGTCGGCGAGCGGCGGCAGTTGATCAACATTGCGTACCGGCTGCTCGGTTCGCTGGCCGAGGCCGAGGACGCCGTACAGGAGGCCTACGCCCGCTGGTACGCGATGCCGCGGGAGCAGCAGGAGGCCATCGCGTCGCCCGGCGCCTGGCTGACGACCGTGGCCTCCCGTGTCTGCCTGGACCTCCTCGGATCGGCACGGGTGCGGCGCGAGCGCTACGTCGGGGAGTGGATACCCGAGCCGCTGCCGGACCGTACGGAGTGGATCGGCGGGCCGGCGGGCGGCGGCAGCAGCACCGAGCCGGCCGATCCCGCCGACCGGGTGACCCTGGACGAGTCGGTGAACATGGCGTTCCTCGTGGTGCTGGAGTCGCTGACGCCGGCCGAGCGGGTGGCGTTCATCCTGCACGACGTCTTCCGCTACCCGTTCGCCGAGGTCGCGGAGATCGTCGGGCGGACGCCGGCGGCCTGCCGACAGCTGGCCTCCTCGGCCCGCCGGCGCGTGAGCGCCGCCCAGGCCCCGGCCGCCGCACCGCCGGCCGGGCAGGCCGTGCGGGTGGTGCGGGACTTCAAGGAGGCGTGGGAGGCCAAGGACATCGGGGCCCTCGTCGGGCTGCTCGACCCCGACGCCCGCATGTTCGCCGACGGCGGCGGGCAGGTCAGCGCCGTCCTGCGCCCGGTCGAGGGCAGCGAGCGCATCGCCGAGTACCTGATCCACATCGCCGGCAGGGCACCGGGGCTGACGCTCCTGGAGCGGACGGTGAACGGCCGGCCGGGCCTGGTCGCCCAGCACGCCGGGGTCACCGTCACCGTGGCGGCGTTCGGCCTCGCCGACGGCCGCGTCACGCACATCTGGGCGGTCCGCAACCCGGAGAAGCTGCGCCCCTGGACCGCCGAATAGCCCTGGGTCGTGGCCGGGGCGTCCGCCGCCGCTCCGGCCCACGCCACACCGGGCCGCCTTCCGGCCCCACGCCGGCTGCTGCCGGTCCGCCCCTGCGGTTCAGGAGCCGGAGCCCGTGCGGGCCGCGTACCTGCCTCCGCGGGACGCCAGTTCCTTGAGGACGGTCGCGGTGCGCCCGGTGAGGGAGGCCGGCCGGAGGGTGTCGTCGGGCCGGGTGAACTGGGCCACCGCCTTCTTCCGTCCGAGGGTCACGGCCCTGGCGAGGTAGCGCAGCGCGTACGGCTCGGGCGCGCGGCCCTCGGTGAGCCGGGCCAGGGTGTCGGCCGCGTGGGCCGCCTGGGGTGAGGCGATGGCGCAGGCGAAGCGGGCTCCGGGGACCGCCGCGCAGTCGCCGACGACGAAGATGCGCTCGTCGTCGATGCTGCGCAGGTAGGCGTCCACGAGCGCGCGGCCGTCCGCATCGACCCGCAGACCGCTGCGCGCAGCGAGGTCGGGTACCCCTGACACGATCGCCCACAGGGTCAGGTCGCAGGCGTACGCCGCTCCCGACCGGAGGCGGACGGTGCCGTCGGAGGCGTCCGTGAGGGTGTCGTCCACGATGTCGACCCCCAGTCGCTCCAGACCGCTGCGGACGTGCCGGTGGGCACGGTGGGAGAAGATGTCGGCGACGCTGGGGCCGACGATCCGGACCCTGAGGTCCGGCCTCGCCTCCGCCACCTCGGCCGCCGTCTCGATGCCCGTGGCACCGCCGCCGACCACGGTGACCGTGCTGCCGGCGGGAAGCGCGGCGAGCGCCGCGCGGGCCAGCTCCGCGCCTTCCCAGGTCCCCACGGGGACCGTACCCGGCATGGGCCGGACCGTGCTGCCGACGGCGAGGAAGGCGTAGTCGAAGTCGAGGCCCGTGCCGTCTTCGAGGGTGACGCTGCCGTCGCCGATCTTGTCCACGGTGCCGACCCGCGCGGTGATCCCGGCGCGCAGCATCGACGCGAGGGGCGTCGCGGCGGCCCCGGTGCCCGCGACCTGCTGGTGCAGGCGTACGCGCTCCACGAAATCGGGGCGCGGGTTGACCACCGTGATCTCGGCGCTCCGCACCTTCTTGGCAATCCGGTTCGCCGCGAGCGTGCCCGCGTATCCGGCTCCCACCACTACCACCTTCGTCGTCTTCGTCGTCTTCGCGATCTTCGCCATCTCGTCCTGCCTCGCCCTCTTCGTATCGGCCGCCCGTCGGGGCCGATCGGTCGCACAAGAGATGCCGGCGGGCCGGGGCCTGTGACATGCGGAGGCTGTGGCGCCCGTCACAGCCTGCCCGGCGCTGTCACAAACGGGCGCGGACCGGCGTCTTGTGGTGACGCAGTCGAGAGGCCCAAGGAACAGGAGACACCGATATGACCGAGGACGGCCGCCGTCCCGACCCCGCCAACGAGGCGTTCGTCACCCACCGGAATCTGCTCTTCACCGTTGCGTACGAGATGCTCGGCTCGGCGGCGGATGCGGAGGACGTCCTCCAGGAGACGTGGCTGCGCTGGATCGGGGTGGACCTCGACGCGGTGCGCGACCGGCGCGCGTACCTGATCCGGATCACCACCCGGCAGGCGATCGGCCGGCTGCGCACGCTCGGCCGGCGCAAGGAGTCCTACGTGGGGCCCTGGCTGCCCGAGCCGCTGCTCACCGCGCCGGACGTGGCCGAGGACGCCGAGCTGGCCGACAGCATCTCGATGGCGATGATGCTGGTCCTGGAGACGCTCGGGCCCACCGAGCGGGCGGTGTTCGTGCTGCGGGAGGTCTTCGACCTCGGGTACGAGGAGATCGCGGAGGCCGTCGGCAAGAGCACGGCCGCGGTCCGGCAGATCGCGCACCGGGCCCGGGGCCACGTGGCCGCACGGCGGCCGCGCGGTGTCGTCTCCCCGGCCGAGGCCCAGGCCGCACTGGGGGCCTTCCAACGGGCGGTCGAGACGGGCGACCTGCAGGGCCTGCTCGACCTCCTCGCGCCGGACGTCGTCGCCCTGAGCGACGGCGGCGGCATCAAGCAGGCCACGCCGCGGCCCACCGTGGGCGCCGAGCGGGTGGCCCGCCTGCTGGCCGCCGGTGTGGCGGTGTGGGGGCCCGTGGCGACGCTGGAGCAGGCCCAGATCAACGGCCACCCCGCGCTGATCGTGCGGATCGACGGCGAGATCGACCTGGTCGTGGCCATGCGGATCGAGGAGGGGCTCATCACCGGCATCTACTCCGTGCGCAACCCCGAGAAGCTGACGCGCGTGGAACGGGAGACCGCCGTGAGCCGGTGAGGCGGTGGGCCGGTGACGCGGGCCACCGGGCCGCGAACCACCTCGCGCGCGCCACGTTCGCCGCGGCCGGTTCGGGGTAGGCGCCGCAGGTGAGCTATGTGACTCCCGGCAAGGAGTACTCGCGGGACAGCCGGTACATCACCACGCGCATCACCGCCGACGGGCGGGACGGGTTCCCCGTCGAGCCCGGCCGCTACCGGCTGGTGGTCAGCCGGGCCTGCCCGTGGGCGAGCCGGGCGGTGGTCGTGCGGCGCCTCCTCGGGCTGGAGGAGGCGCTGCCGATGGCCATCGCCGGGCCGGTGCACGACGAGCGCAGTTGGGCCTTCGACCTCGATCCCGGCGGGCGGGACCCCGTACTCGGCATCGAGCGGCTCCAGGAGGCCTACCTCGCGCGGGACCCCGGGTACGACCGGGGCATCACGGTGCCGGCGATCGTGGACGTGACCACCGGCAAGGTGGTGACCAACGACTTCCCGCAGATCACGATCGACATGTCGCTGCAGTGGAGGGCCCATCACCGCGCCGGCGCGCCCGAGCTGTATCCGCCCATGCTGCGGCCGGAGATCGACGCCGTGAACGACATGGTGTACCGGGACGTCAACAACGGTGTCTACCGGGCCGGGTTCGCCGGCTCGCAGGAGGCGTACACCGCCGCGTACGAGCGCCTGTTCGCCCGGCTCGACTGGCTCTCCGCGCGGCTCGCCCGCTCGCGGTACCTCGTCGGCGACACGATCACCGAGGCGGACGTACGGCTCTTCACCACGCTCGTCCGCTTCGACGCCGTGTACCACGGGCACTTCAAGTGCAACCGCCACAAGCTGGCCGAGATGCCGGTGCTCTGGGCGTACGCGCGGGACCTGTTCCAGACGCCGGGCTTCGGTGACACCGTCGACTTCGACCACATCAAGCGCCACTACCACCTCGTGCACCAGGACATCAATCCCACCGGCATCGTGCCGGCCGGCCCCGACCTGTCGGGCTGGCTCACCGAACACGGCCGCACCGCCCTCGGCGGCCGCCCCTTCGGCGACGGCACCGCCCCCGGTCCCGTGGCCGATGCGGAGCGGGTGCCGGTTCCCTCGCCCTAGGGTCTTGGTTTCGGATCAGCGGGCGGATCACCCGTCCGTGTCGCCCGACTACGCCGAAGCCTCGGCCCCTGCGCTGGGGGCGAACCCGCTCCCCTGCTCGGCGAACACCTTGATCGCGGCGCCCAGGAACTCCACCATCCCGGGGTGGTAGGAATCGTGGAACGCCCTCATGGCCTCGTCCTCGGCGTAGAAGAGCGACATGCCGACGTACGCCTCCCTGGAGGGGGTGTAGAACCGGGAGACGATGTCGAAGTGCCTGCGGACGAGCTCCTGGATCTGCTGGTCTCCGGGCAGGGCACCGCCGTCCAGGAAACCCGTGATCTCCCGGTACAGGACGTCCCAGTCCTGGTGGACCCGCTCCCTGTCCACATGTTCCCAGTCGTTGGTCCCGGCAAGGCTCTTCGCCTGCTCCTCGGCCAACGCCCGGCGACACTCGTCCTCGTAACTGTTCCCCACGGCACCGGTTCCCATCGTTTCGTCACCTCTCCGGTGGATCCCCGAGAGGCCGCCGACATGTCGACATCGACCGTCCGCCGATGATCAACTGCCGGTCCAGGCCGAACGGTGGCACACAGCCACCGGGTCGGCAAACCATTTCTTGGACCCTCCGGCGCTCCGTCCCGGTCAGCCGGCGGCGGAAGGGCGCAGTTCAGTGAGCCGGAGGTCGGCCGAGGAGGTCCAGCGCTTCGTCGACACCACCCTCGGCGACGCCCGCACCCACGCCTGCCACGAGGTCGACGCGGACCACGCCTTCGCCGGCCGCCCCCTCGGCCTGAACCCGTCTCCGGCCCCGTAGGCCAGGGCGCGACCGGCGGGTCGTGGCTCGACTGCGTGTCAGTGAGGATGTGCAGGTGTTCTACGAAGATCTCAGCGAGTACGACTACCAGGACGAGGACGCGTTCACGGACAGGGAGTCGGGCTTCTACGCGCTCTGGTATCGGCCGCCATACACCCGCCTGAGCATCGGGTGGTTGGAAGCCGGCAAGCCGTATGCGACGGGGACGGTCCCCGCGGTGTTCGTGGAGAAGTTGAAGGCGGTTCAGGAGGTCCAGTGGATGAACGTCTGCCTCGGGGTGCACGAGTGCGACCTGTGCTCTGGGGAGGAGCCTCCGGAAGGGAACGGGGAAGTGCGGATCCCGGGCCGACCCGGCATCGCCTATGCCGCTCCGTCTCTCATCACGCACTACGTCACTGCCCACGGATACCGTCCGCCGCAGGTGTTCATCGATGCCGTTCTCGCCGTTGATCTCGCCGTATGGGCCGCCGCACGATGGCCCGACGTCCCCTTCCCTTGGGTCCCGGATGAGGCCGAGCGCATGCTGGAGTAGGGCCGAGCGACACTGCGTGCGCTCGACCTCCCGGGACAGAACACCTAGGCCTGCGGGTTCCGGCGCCGCCGGCCGGTCAGGCGTTCCCGCAGGCCGACCGGGCGGTGCGTGCGGGTGTGGTGGTCGAGTTCCTCCAGCAGGCGCTGGGAGCGTTTGTCCACGCCGAGTTCGTCGAGGACCCGGTCGATCTCGGTGAGCAGTGCGCCGTGGAACTGCCACTGCGCGGGTTCCTCGTGAGCGGAGGTCCGCAGCAGTTCCGCGAGCCGGTCGCGGTGGTCGCGGGCCACGGCCAGCTCGGCGGTCAGGCGGGCCTCCGCCTCCTCCGCGTTGGCGGTGACCTGCGCGGTGATCAGCTGGGCGAAGCTCTCCACGGCGACGGCGGTGTGCCGCAGCACCTCGCGCAGCGCGGCCGCGGTCGCGGCGTCGAAGAGCGGACGGTCGGGGCGGGCCTTGGCGAGGTCGGTCAGGGTCCGGCAGGCCACGCGCAGGACCACGGCGCAGATCTCCAGGGTGTCCAGGCCGGTCCGGAGCACCAGCCGGAAGAGCAGGCCCTCCCTGACCCGGGGGTTGAGCCGGAGGCTGTCCTCGGCCTGCCGGAGGGCGGCGTCCACCTGGGCGATGTCGTTGTCGAGCCGCCGTGCCTCGTGGAGTCGGGCCGCGGCCTGTTCGACCTTGGCCGGCCCGAGCGGTTCCTCGCCGAGGTGGTCGAGCAGGCGTCCCATACGCCGGGCGAGGTCGGTGATGGCGGCACCCGCCGGGCCCACCCACAGGGGCGGGGCCACGAGCAGGTTGACCAGGAGCCCGATCACCGCGCCGATGACCGTTTCGAGGACCCGGTCCCAGGCGGTGTCCGCCACCTGGGTGACGCCGAGGACGAGCATGGCGCTGATCGCGACCTCGGGGACGAACTCGTCCACGCGCACCAGGTGGCCCACCGCGAGGGAGGCCAGGATCAGCAGGCCGAGGCTCCACCAGGTGAGGCCCACCAGCGCACTGAAGCCGATGGCGATCAGGACGCCGACGACCACGGAGTTCACCCTGCGGATGCTGGTGGTGAGGGTGGAGTACAGGGTGACCTGGACGACGAGCAGGGCGGTCAGCGGGGCGGTCAGCGGGCTCGGCTCGTTGCTGAGCCGGAGCGCGACCACGTAGCTGATGACGGCCGCCGCGGTGGAGCGCAGAGCCTGGACGGCGACCGGCTCGCGGCGGCGGCGGGCGACACGGTGGGCGAGGCTGCTGATCATTTCCGGCATGTCCGGGCGCCTTCCCCCGGCGGCGCCGGACGACGCCTGGCGGAGCGTTTCTTTCGCCATTTGCCGGTACGCGCACCTCCCGGTCAGCCGTTCAGCTGCTCGCGCAGGTCGCCCAGGGTGCGGGTGAGCAGGCGGGAGACGTGCATCTGGGACAGGCCGATCTCGGCGCCGATCTCCGCCTGGGTCAGCTCCTGGCCGAAGCGCAACTCGAGAATCCGGGTGCAGCGTTCGTCCAGGTCGGCGAGGAGGGGCGCCAGGGCGTGCCGGTTCTCGACCATCTCCAGCTCCGGGTCGGGGCCGCCCATGGTCTCGGCGAGGGTGCGCGGGTCCCGTCCGGGGGCGGGCGGCTGGCCGGCGCCGCCGGCGCAGTCCCGGGGAGCGTCGAGGGATTGGGCGGAGTACCCGTTGGCCGCGACGAGGCCCTGGCGGACCTCGTCCTCGGGGAGGTCCAGGTGCGCGGCGAGTTCCGCCGGGGTGGGCGCGTGGCCCAGTACGGAGGTCAGCTCCTCCGTGGCCTTGGCCAGCTGCGAGCGCAGCTCCTGGAACCGGCGCGGGACCCGTACGGCCCAACTGGTGTCGCGGAAGTGGCGTTTGATCTCGCCCGTGATGTACGGGAGGGCGAGGGTGGTGAACTGCGTGTTGCGGTCGGGGTCGTAGCGGTCGGTGGCCTTGATCAGGCCGATGATCCCGACCTG
>NZ_JBEZVK010000072.1:0-33817 GCF_040636955.1 Streptomyces sp. NPDC032472 | reverse complement strand
CGGGCCCAGATCCGCGGGAGCTGGTCCACGCTCGCGCCGACGGACGGCGCGGCCGGGGCGTCGCCGGGGCCCGGCGTGCCCCGGCTCTCGGCCCGCCGTGCGGCCGCCGCCCAGGAACCCGGCCCCGCGGCCGCTTCCGTACGGGGGGTGGCGGCCGACGGGGCGCCAAGGCCGCAGACGGAGGGCCGGGCGGTACCGGCGGCGGGCGGGCAGCCCGGGGTTGAAGGTGCGCCGCTCGATGCCCCGGGGGCGAACGACCCCGCGGCGGCCGCGGCGCGGGCTGCGGGTACGGCGGCAGCGGCCGCGGATGGGGCGCGGCACGCGGGTTCCGCGGCGGCGCCCCCGTCGGCCGGGGCGCGGGCCGCGGGTGGTGCCTCCGTGGGGATCGGGGGGCCGCGGCGGCTCGGGGAGCACCGGAGTTGGCCGCGGTCGTTCGCCGACCGGCTGACCACGCCGCTGCCCGGGCTGCGGGCCTACGCCAAGCTGGCCCGCGGAGGGGCCTTCCGGCCCGGGCCCGACGGGCTGCGCGGCATCCCCGACCTGCCGTACGAGCCCGCCCCGCTGCCGGACGTCGCCCCCGGCACGGCCTGCGTCACCTGGGCCGGCCACGCCAGCTGGGTCGTGCGCACCGGCGGGCTGACCGTCCTGACCGACCCCGTCTGGTCGCGCCGCATCATCGCCACCCCGGCCCGCATGACCCCCGTCGGGGTCCGCTGGGAGGAACTCCCGCCCGTGGACGCGGTGGTGATCAGCCACAACCACTACGACCACCTCGACGCCCCGACCCTGCGCCGGCTGCCCCGCCACACCCCGCTCTTCGTCCCGGCCGGCCTCGCCCGCTGGTGCCGCCGCCGCGGCTTCACCCGCGTGACCGAGCTCGACTGGTGGGAGTCCGCCGAACTCGGCGGCGTACGCTTCGACTTCGTCCCGGCCCACCACTGGTCCAAACGGACGCTGATCGACACCTGCCGCAGCCTGTGGGGCGGCTGGATCCTCACCGACACGCAGTCCGCCGAGCCCCGGAAGACCTACTTCGCCGGGGACACCGGCTACGGCCACTGGTTCGCCGAGATCGGCCGCTGCCACCCCGGGATCGACCTCGCCCTGCTGCCGATCGGCGCGTACGCGCCCCGCTGGTGGCTCGGCGACGTCCACACCGACCCCGAGGAGGCGGTGCAGGCCTGCCTCGACGTCGGGGCCCGCCGCATGGCCCCCATGCACTGGGCCACCTTCGTGCTGTCCGCCGAGCCCGTGACCGAGCCGCTGCACCGGGTCCGCGCCGCCTGGGCCCGCGCCGGCCTCGCCCGCGAGGACCTGTGGGACCTGTCCATCGGCGCCTCCCGCTCCTGGTGACCCCGGGCGCAGCGGCCCGCACCGTCAGCCCGCCACACGCCGCTCCCGCTGCCGCCGCAGCCGCCGCCACACCGCCGGACCCCCGCTGATCAGCAGGGTCACGGCGACCGCCGCCGCCACGCCCTTCCACGGCTCCGAGAACAGCGACCCGCCCAGGATCCCGATCAGCCCGTACGTCGCCGCCCAGGCCAGACACGCCGGGGCATCGCCCCGCGCGAAGCGCCGCAGCGGCATCTGCGCCAGCAGGCAGGCCAGCATCACCGGGACCCGGCCCGCCGGAACCAGCCGCGACAGCACCAGCACCAGCACCCCGTGCTCGTCCAGCCGCGCCCGGGCCTGCGCCAGCCGCTCCGGCGCGGCCCGCTCCCGCAGCCGCTCCAGGCGGCGCGACCCGCCGGGCGAGCGCACCCCGCGCTGCCCCAGCCAGTACAGCGAGAGGTCCCCGACGAACGCCGCCAGCGCAGCCACCGCACACACCAGCACCACCCCCAACGGCAGGGGCAGCGACCGCTGGTGGAACGCCACCACCGCCGCCGAACTCACCAGCGCCCCCGTCGGAATCACCGGCACCAGCGCACCCAGCGCCACCAGCACGAACAGCGCCGGGTACCCGACCGCCTGCTGCGTCGTCTCCGGCGGCACCTGCCCCACCGCCACGCCCACGCCCGGCCCAGGCCACCGCATCACGGCAGCCTCACCCGCTCCCCGTGCCCCGGCACCCTCACCGCCACCTTCGGCGCCAGCCGCCCCGCCAGCCGGGCGAACTCCCCGCCCGGCGCATGGAATTCGTGCGGCCGCACCGCGTCCAGCCCGACCGGCCAGTACGTCCCGTAGTGCACCGGCACCGCCGCGGCCGGCGCCAGTGCCGCCAAGGCCTGTGCCGCCCGCCCCGCGTCCAGGTGCCCCGGCCCCAGGTACGGCCCCCAGCCGCCCACCGGCAGCAGTGCCACGTCCACCGGCCCGACCTCCTCGGCCATCGCCGCGAACAGCCCGGTGTCCCCGGCGAAGTACGTCCGCCCCGCGCCCTGCACCACGTACCCCAGCGCCGGCGCCAGATGCGGACCGAACGGCAGCCGCCGCCCGTCGTGCCGCGCGCTGACCGCCCGTACGCTCACCCCCTCCCGTACGCCGACCTCGTCACCCGGGACCACCTCCGCCACCGCCAGCGACCGCAGCCGCGCCAACCGCGCCAGCCCCGGCACCGCCCGGCGCGCCCCGCGCGGCACGACCACCCGCGTCCCCGGCGCGAGTCGGGCCAGCGACGGCAGGTGCAGGTGGTCGGCGTGCAGGTGCGACACCAGCACCACGTCCGCCACGGCCGCCTCGGCCGGCGGCAGCGCCCCGCGCCGCCGCCGCAGATGCGCCAGCCGCGCGGTGAACAGCGGATCCATCAGCACCCGCACCCCGGAGTCCACGACCGTGCACGTGGCATGCCCCCACCAGGTGATCTCCACCGGCCCGGCCTCCCCGTCCTCGCGCGGCCCCGCACCGTCCGAGCCTAGATGCTGCCCCGCCGCTGCGCCCCCGCAACCGAAACCGGCCGCCCCCTCCTCGCGGGCGGCGGATCGGAGTAGGGTCGGGCGGCATGGATGAGCTGCGCGTGGCCGCGATCGCCAGCCTGGCCCCGCTCGAGGATCTCGACACCGACCCGTTCGCCGTGGACACCCGGAGCCAGCACGCCATGTGCGCGCGTTGGGCCGCCGACCAGGGCTACGTCGTCACCAAGGAGCTGCTCGTCTACGGGCTGCGCGCCGACCATTGCGGGCTGTGGTGCGACGTCGACGCCGGGCAGGTCGACCTGTTCGTCGCCCCCAACCACCGCGTGCTGGCCCGCGCCCTGCGCTCCGTCGAGGAGTTCACCGCCGAGTGCCGGCGGCGCGGGGTGCGGCTGGAGACCGCCGGGCTCGACGAGCCGCGGTACACCTCCGCGATGAAGGCCGAGGTCCACCGCCGGCTGTCCATGCCGACCGCGGGGTACGACGGCACGTAGGGTCTGCCCGGCGGCCCCGATGCGCTCAAGCGCCGCGCGGGCTGGAGTGACGGGGTCCCGCCGGGATGGGCATGCCCGGCCCGGCTCGTGTCCCGTGCGCTTCGCGCCCGGTGCGCTCAATCGCCGCGCGGGCTGGATTGGCCGGGGTCGCGCTCAAGCGCCGCGCGGGCTGAGTGGCCCGAGTCCGCGCCGGGGTGGGCATGCCCGGCCCGGCTCGTGTCCCGTGCGCTTCGCGCCCGTGCGCTCAAACGCCGCGCGGGCTGGAATGGTGCGTACGTCCGTGCGCTGGTTGTGTGACCCGCCGGGTTTTCGTTCGCTGTGCGACGCTGGACGAGGCGGCGGGGGCTGCGGGCCGGGTGAACTCCGGGCGTGGGCAGGGGGAGACGCGAGGCGGGTGCGGCGTGCGGCGAGGACGGTGGCGGAGCGCGGGCGGCGCCCTGGTGCGGGTCACCGTCGTCTGGGCGGTGTCCAGCCTGACCATGCTCGCGCTGGCCGGGATCCTGCCCGACTTCCGGCTCCAGTCCGAGGACGGCGACAGCGTCACCCAGGTCGGCCTGACCGCGGCCTGGGGCGCCGGCGCGTTCGGCCTGCTGAGCGCGCTGGTGTGGCCGCTGCTCGTCCGGGCCCTTCTCCTCGTGCCCGCCCTGGTGCTGGGCCTGCTCGTCTTCTTCCTCAACGGCTCCCTCCTGCTGATGGCGCTCAGCCTGATCCCCGCCGACCGCGCCGAAGCGGCCCCCGAGACCGCGGTGGTGGTGGCCGCGGTGATGTCCGCCGTCGCCTCCGCGACCTCCACCGCGCTCGCGGTCCGCGACGACGAGGCGTACCGCCGCCGCCTCTACCGGCTCGCCGACCGGCGTCGCCACGGGCGCGCCCGCCGCACCCCCGCCGCCCCCGGCTCAGCCGAGCCCCCGCCCGGGCTGCTCTTCCTCCAGCTCGACGGCGTCGGCCACGAGGTGCTGCGCGACGCCGCCGCCCGCGGCCTGATGCCCACGGTGGCCGACTGGCTGGAGCACACCCACCGCATCACGCCCTGGCGCACCGACTGGTCCAGCCAGACCGGCGCCAGCCAGCTCGGCATCCTGCACGGCTCCACCTTCGACGTGCCCGCCTTCCGCTGGTACGAGAAGGACACCGGCGAGGTGGTGGTCTGCAACCGGCCCACCAGCGCCGCCGAACTCCAGCGGCGCGCCGTCGCGCGGACCGGCTACGGCGGGCTGCTCACCCTCGACGGGGCCAGCCGCGGCAACCTGTTCAGCGGCGGCGCCGACCAACTGGCCCTGGTGCTCTCGGTCTCGGCCCGGCGCGGCCGGGCGAACCGCTCCCGGGCCGGCTACTTCGCCTACTTCTCCGATCCTGCCAACGCCGTGCGCACCGCGCTCTCCTTCACCGCCGAGGTCGCCCGCGAGATCGGCCAGGCGGTACGGGCCCGGCTGCGCGGCGCGGGGCCGCGCGTCTCCCGCGGCGGCCTGTACCCGCTGATCCGGGCCTTCGCCACGGTCGTCGAGCGGGACGTCGTCGTCGCGGCGGTGATCGGCGACCTGCTCGCGGGGCGCGCCGCGATCTACGCCGACCTGGTCGCGTACGACGAGGTCGCCCACCACTCCGGCCCGCGCGGCCGGGACACCGACCAGGTGCTGGCCCGGCTCGACCGGAGCCTGGCGCTGCTCGCCCGCGTCGCCGAGCACGCGCCGCGCGCGTACCGGATCGTGCTGCTGTCGGACCACGGGCAGAGCCCGGGGGAGACCTTCCTCGGCCGGTACGGGCTGACGTTGAAGGACCTGGTCCGGGCGGGTTGCGGGCTGCCGGTCTCCCGCCGGGCCGGTGGCACCCGCAGCGGGGCCGAGGCCCGCGCGGCGGTGCTCGCGGCGCTGCACCGGCCGGTGGAGGCGGGCGAGGAGGCACACCCGCGGCCCGGCCCCGATCCGGTGGTGCTCGCCTCGGGCAACCTGGCGGTGATCTCCTTCCCGGACCTGCGCGGCCGGGCCACCCGCGCACGGATCGAGCGGGCGCACCCGGCGCTGCTGCCGACGTTGGCCAACCATCCGGGCGTCGGCTTCCTGCTGGTGGACGGGGAGGTGCTCGGCCCGGGCGGGGCGACGGCCCGGCTGTCCGAACCCGGCGCGGCCGAAGCGCTGCTGGCGCCCTTCGGGCCGGGCGCGGCCGAGGCGGTGCGGCGCACCGACTCCTTCCCCCACGTTCCCGACATCATGGTGAATTCGGCGTACGACCCGCGGACCGGCGCGGTGCACGCCTTCGAGGAGCAGATCGGCTCGCACGGCGGCCTGGGCGGGGAGCAGGGGCGCCCGTTCCTGATGTGGCCGGCGGAGCTGTCGGAGCCCGACCCACACCTGGTGGGCGCGGAGGCGGTGCACCGCGTACTGCGGCGCTGGCTCCGCGAGGCGGACGGGCCGCAGGTGCCGCTGGGGACGGCGGGCGCGCTGGGGACGGCGGGCGCGCGGGGGACGAAGGGGGCAGACGGCGCCGAGCGCGCGGAGGGGACATCAGGGACACCGGTGAAGGATCAGCGGTCAGAGCCCCCGCCAGGCGGAATCTTTCCTTCCGCAGGGGTGCCCGTGCAGGACGAAACCCGTTGATTTGGCGGCGTCCGCACCGTACCGGAGCATGTGTCGACCTGTCCGGCATGTGAAACACCCGAGGCGCGACCCCCTTGAGCACCACCCCTGCCCTGGCCCCGGCCCACCAGGCCCCCGCCGCCCCCGAAGGCACCTCCGCACCCGAGGTCGCCTCCCTCCCCGCAGGCACCTCCACCCCCGAAGGCGCCACCCCCGAAGGCACCGGCCCGCACGCCCGCCGCTTCGGCCTGCCCATCGCGACCTGCCTGGTCATGGGCAACATCATCGGCGGCGGGATCTTCCTGCTGCCCGCCTCCGTCGCGCCGTTCGGCACGATCAGCCTGCTCGCCTTCGGCGTGCTCACCCTCGGCGCGATCGCCCTCGCCCTGGTCTTCGGCCGGCTCGCCGAGCGCCTCCCGCAGACCGGCGGCCCCTACGTCTACGCCCGCGCCGCCTTCGGCGACTTCGCCGGCTTCCTCGCCGCCTGGACCTACTGGATCACCTCCTGGGTGTCGAACGCCGCCCTCGCCGTCGCGGCCGTCGGCTACCTCACGGTCCTCTTCCCGGCCGTCGGCGACCACCGGTGGTCCATGTGCCTGGCCGCCCTCACCGTGCAGTGGCTCCCGGCGCTCGCCAACCTGGCCGGCACCCGCTGGGTGGGCGCCGTCCAACTGGTCGCCACCGTCCTGAAGTTCGCCCCGCTGGCACTCGTCGCCGTCGGCGGCCTGTTCTTCTTCGACCCGGCCAACCTCGGCCCGTTCCAGGCCACCGGCCAGAGCCCGGCCGGCGCCCTGTCCGCCTCCGCCGCGATGCTGCTGTTCAGCTACCTCGGCGTGGAGTCGGCCGCGGTCAGCGCCGGCGAGGTCCGCGATCCCGCCCGCAACGTCGGCCGGGCCACCGTCCTCGGCACCCTCGGCGCCGCCGCCGTCTACCTGCTGGGCACCCTCTCCGTCTTCGGCCTCGTCGCCCACGACAAGCTGGTCGCCTCCCAGGCCCCCTTCACCGACGCCGTCAACGCCATGTTCGGCGGCACCTGGGGCGGCACCGTGGTCGCCTGCGCGGCCGTCGTCTCGATGCTCGGCGCCCTCAACGGCTGGACCCTGCTCAGCGCGCAGACCCCGTACGCCGCCGCCAAGGACGGGCTCTTCCCGCGGCCCTTCGAGACCAAGCGGCGCGGCGTCCCCGTCACCGGTGTCGTCGTCACCGTCCTGCTGGCCTCCGCCCTGACCGTCTACAACTACACCGCCGGCTCCCAGGGCGTCTTCGAGAGCCTCGTCCTGATCACCACCTTCACGGCGACCGTCCCCTACCTGCTGTCCACCGCCGCGCAGATCCACCTGCTGCTCTCGGGCCGCGCCGAGCAGGTCCACCGCGGCCGGCTCGTCCGCGACGCCGCCCTCGCCGTCCTGGCCTTCGGCTTCTCGATGTGGCTGGTCGCCGGCTCCGGCTACGCGGCCGTCTACCAGGGCGTCCTGTTCCTCTTCGCGGGCGTCCCCGTGTACGCGGTGATGGCCGCCCGCAAGGCTCGCGCCACCGCCTGACCTGCGGAGTAGGTTGGAGGGAGGGGGAGAGGACCACCATCAGAGGGGTCCACCAGGCGGGTCCACCAGGGGGCACCACGCGGGTCCCCCAGGCGGTCCACCAGGGGGTCCCGCAGGGGGCCGGTAAGGGGTCGCCATGTCCGGGATCAGGGAAAGCATCGAGATCTCCCGCCCTCCCGAGGACGTCTACGCCTACGTGACGGACCCCCGGCACCTGCCGGAGTGGCAGGACAGCGCCCTCTCCGCCCGCGCGCTGGACGGCGCACCGCCGCACGTCGGCCAGCGGTTCGAGGTCACCCGCACGATGGGCAAGCGCTCCTTCCCCATGACCATGGAGGTCAAGGAGCTCGACCCGCCCCGCAGTTGGCACCTGAAGGGCGTCGACGGCCCGGTCCGCGGCGACGTCCACGGGACCATCGAACCGCTCGCCGGCGGCGCCCGCTCGCGCCTGACCCTGGACCTCGACTTCGAGGGCCACGGCATAGGCAAGGTCATCGCCCCCCTCGTCGTCAAGCCGCACGCCCGCAGGCAGATGCCCCGCAACGAGGAGAAGCTCAAGCACCTGCTGGAGCACTGAGCCGGAGCACCGATCTGCCGGCACCGCACGAAATCCAGGTGCCCCGGGATGCGTGGAACGCCCAGACTGGGCGCTCCACGCACCCGACCCACCGAGGAACGCCTTCGTGCAGCCTGCCGTCACCGTCACCCCCGCCCAGGTACCCGAACTGCTGCTCGGCCTCGCCACCGTCCGGCCGGTCTTCCTGTGGGGGGCTCCCGGCATCGGCAAGTCCTCGCTGGTACGCAGCTTCGCCGAATCCCTCGGCCTGGAATGCGTCAGCCTCCTCGGCACCCAGCTCGCCCCCGAGGACCTCATCGGCGTACCGCAGATCCGGGGCGGCCGGTCGGTGTTCTGCCCGCCCGAGGCCATCGCCCGCGACGAGCCGTACTGCCTCTTCCTCGACGAGCTCAACGCCGCGACCCCGGACGTCCAGAAGGCGTTCTACTCGCTCATCCTCGACCGCCGCATCGGCAGTTACGAGCTGCCCGCCGGCTCCGTCGTGATCGGCGCCGGCAACCGGGCCACCGACAACGCCCTCGCCCGCCCCGTCGCCTCCGCGCTGGTCAACCGCCTCACCCACGTCCACCTGCGGGCCTCCGCGCAGGACTGGCTGGCCTGGGCCGCGCAGAACGGTATCCACCCCTGGATCACCGACCACCTCACCGACCGGCCCGACCACCTGTGGTCCCAGCCGCCCAAGACCGAGGAGCCGTTCTCCACCCCGCGCTCCTGGCACATGCTCTCGGACGCCCTGCACTCCTTCGGCCCCGCCCTGGACGAGGAGACGCTCAAGGTGCTCGCCCACGGGACCCTCACGCCCGCCCACGCCGTCGCCTTCTGCGGCTACGCCAAGATCGTCCGGCACAGCTTCGGCATCGAGGCGATCATGAAGGGCGACGCGTCCTGGCCCACCCGCCTCGCCGACCGCGACCTGCTCTACTACCTCGCCGACGCCTTCCGCGGCCGCCTGGTCAAGGAGCTGCCCGCCCGCAAGGAGCACGTCTCGCCCTCCGTCCGGGAGACCGCCCACCGCGCCAAGGCCCTGCTCGTCCAGCTCGCCGAGATCTCCGTCGAGGTCGCCCAGACCGTCATCGCCGACGACGCCGACGGACTGCCCGTCCTGCCCGCCTGGTTCCTCGTCGAAGCCGCCCGCGACATGCCCCGCCTGGTCGAGGCCCGCCGGTGAGCGGCGCCCGCTCCCGTACGCGCTCCCGCGCCCGCTCCCGTACGTCCGAGCGCCCCGACCCGGCCGCCCAGGCCTTCGCCGAGGGCCTCGCGCTGGTCCGGCGCAACCCCGCCCTCGCCGCGCTCGACGCGGACGTCTGCCGGGAGCCCAAGTGCACCGCCGCCCCCGCCCGGGGCCTGGCCAGGGTCACCTCCAACGGCACCGTCCACGCCCACCCCACCCGGCACGCCGAACCCGCCGAATGGGCCTGGTCCCTCGCCCACTGCCTGCTCCACCTCGGCTTCGGGCACGTCCCCGCCGCAGCGGACGAAGACCGCCCCCAGCCCGACCGCTTCGACCTCGCCGCCCGCTGCGCCGTCGTCAACCGCTTCCTGCTGACCTTCCCCGTCGGCCGGGCCCCCGACGGGCTCCCCGACCACTATCCGGGCGGCGACGAGGAACTCCTGGCCGCCCGCTGGCGCCGCGACGGCATCCCGCCCGCCTACGAGCGCTGCGGCACCGCCGGCCAGGGGACCAGCTCCTGGTCCCCTGGCGGTCCTGGAACCGGGCCGCCGCACCCGACTGGGAGACCTCCTTCGCCCACGCCCTGACCCGGGCCGTCTCCGCCGCCATGGACCGGGCCGGCGGCCGCGACGACGCCCCGCTCAGGCCCTGGGACCGAGCCCTGAACTGGTTCGTCTCCGCCTACCCGCTGCTCGGCGGCCTCGCCTCCGGCCTGCAGGTCGTCGCCGACGCCGAGCTGGCCCGGGACCGGGGCATCTCCGTCGCCGCCGTCAGCGCCCGCGCCGGGGAGATCTACGTCAATCCGCTGCGCACCTTCACCGACGGCGAGTGGCGCTTCATCCTCGCCCACGAGATGCTCCACGCCGCCCTGCGCCACGGCGAGCGCCGCGGCGCCCGCGACCCGTACCTGCACAACGTGGCCGCCGACTACGTGGTCAACGGCTGGCTCGTGGAGATGGGCGTCGGCGACATGCCCGAGGGGCTGCTGCACGACCCCGCGCTCGCCGGGCTGTCCGTCGAGGAGGTCTACGACCGCGTCACCGCCGACATGCGCCGCATGCGCAGGCTCGCCACCCTGTGCGGCAAGGGCCGCCCGGACATCCTGGGCGAGCCGCTGCCCCACGCCGGCGTCCGCCCGTACACGGACCTGGACGACTTCTACCGGCGCGCCCTGGTCCAGGGCTTCGACCTGCACGAGAGCGGCGGCCGCGGACTGCTGCCCGCCGGGCTGGTCCAGGAGATCCGGGCGCTGGCCCATCCGCCGCTGCCGTGGGACGCCCGCCTCGCCCGCTGGTTCGACGAGCACGTGCCCCGACCCGTCCCCGTGCGGTCCTACGCCCGCCCGGCACGCCGCCAGGCCTCCACCCCGCACATCCCGCGCGCGGGCCGGTACCACCCGCCCGAGGAGGTGGCCCGCTGCACCTTCGGCGTGGTCCTCGACACCTCGGGCTCGATGGACACCGCCCTGCTCGGCAAGGCGCTGGGTGCCATCGCCTCGTACGCCGAAGCCCGCGACGTACCGGCCGCCCGCGTCGTCTTCTGCGACGCGGCGCCGTACGACGCGGGCTATCTGCCCCCGGCCGAGATCGCGGGCCGGGTCCGGGTCCGGGGACGGGGCGGGACCGAGCTCCAGCCCGGCATCGACCTGCTTCGGCGGGCGGAGGACTTCCCGCCCGGGGCCCCGGTCCTGGTGATCACCGACGGGTGGTGCGACACCCTGCGGATCCGGGGCGAACACGCCTTCCTGGTTCCGCAGGGTGCCTCCCTGCCGTTCACCCCCAAGGGGCCGGTCTTCCGACTGGCCTGAAGGGGGCCGTGCCGCCGATCAGTCCAGGTAGTCGCGCAGCACCTGGGAACGCGACGGGTGGCGCAGCTTCGACATGGTCTTCGACTCGATCTGGCGGATGCGCTCACGGGTGACCCCGTACACGCGGCCGATCTCGTCGAGGGTCTTCGGCTGGCCGTCGTTCAGGCCGTAGCGCATGGACACCACACCCGCCTCACGCTCGGAGAGCGTGCCCAGGATCGACTGCAGCTGCTCCTGGAGGAAGGTGAAGGAGACCGCGTCGGCCGGGACGACCGCCTCGGAGTCCTCGATGAGGTCACCGAACTCGCTGTCGCCCTCCTCACCCAGCGGGGTGTGCAGGGAGATCGGCTCGCGGCCGTACTTCTGGACCTCGATGACCTTCTCGGGGGTCATGTCGAGCTCCTTGCCCAGCTCCTCCGGCGTGGGCTCGCGGCCGAGGTCCTGCAGCATCTGGCGCTGTACACGGGCGAGCTTGTTGATGATCTCGACCATGTGGACGGGGATGCGGATGGTGCGCGACTGGTCGGCCATGGCACGCGTGATCGCCTGCCGGATCCACCAGGTCGCGTACGTGGAGAACTTGAAGCCCTTGGTGTAGTCGAACTTCTCCACGGCGCGGATCAGACCGACGTTGCCCTCCTGGATCAGGTCCAGGAAGAGCATGCCGCGGCCCGTGTAGCGCTTGGCCAGCGAGACCACGAGACGGAGGTTGGCCTCCAGCAGGTGGTTCTTGGCCCGGCGGCCGTCCTCGACCAGGATCTCCAGCTCGCGCTTGTAGGAGGGCTTGTGGTCGTCCTCCTCCTCCAGCTTGTACTCGGAGAACAGGCCGGCCTCGATCCGCTTGGCGAGCTCGACCTCCTGCTCGGCGTTGAGCAGCGGCACCTTTCCGATCAGCTTCAGGTAGTCCTTGACCGGGTCGGCGGTGGCACCGGCCACCATGACCGTCTGCGCCGGGGCGTCGTCCTCGTCCTCGTCGGACAGCACGAAGCCCTGGCCGCTCGCGGGGGCCTCTTCCTCGACCTCGTCGACGAGGTCCTCGGTCTGCCAGTCCTCGCCCTCGATGGACGGGTTCTCGGCGTCGTCGGCGTCCTTCGCGGTGGTCTTCTTCGCCGCGGCGGTCTTCTTGACCGCCGTCTTCTTCGCGGCGGCCTTCTTGACCGTCCGCTTCTTCGGCTCGGCGGCCTCGGCCGCGGGGGCCTCGGGCGCGGCGGCCGACGGTGCGGATATCGCCGCAGCCGGGGCCGCTGCAGCGGTGGTCGTGGTGGTGGCCGCGGCGGCCGCCGCGGCAGCGGTCGCCGCCCGGCTGCGCGCGCCGATCGGGCGCGGCGCGGCGGCGGCCTTCTTCGTCACGGTGCGGGCCGGGGCGGCGGCAGCCTTGCGCGGCTTCTTGGCGGCAGCCTTCGTGGCGGGGGCCGCGCTGACGTGGAGGGCGACACCCTCCTCGTCCAGGACCTGGTTCAGACTGCGCAGGACCCGCTTCCACTGGTCCACCGGGATGCGGCCGGCCTCGAAGGCCTGACGCACGTCATCACCGTTGATGTGACCCTGCTCGCGACCGCGCTCGACGAGCGCGACGAGGGCCTCCGATTCGGCGATCTCCGGAGGGAACGTACGGGACGGGCTGAGCGACACAAGGAGCCTCTCGTTGCGAACAGATAGGGAGTGGGCGGGACATCATCGCGCGGACTCGGGAAACAGACCCGAGGGGGGTCTGTATTCCGGGCCGCGCGAGGACACCTGTCGGTTCATCGCATGCCCGAGTCGATTCGTTACGCGCTGAATTGAGTGACCTGCGCCACGCTGTGGCCGCGCAACCGATCGGCCGCAGATCCGTCCGCGGTCCCGGCACGTCCGCGGCACGTCCGCGGCACGTCCGCGGCCCGTCCCCGGCCTGCACCGCGGCGTCAGGCCGGCGTGCGGGCCTCGATCAGTAAACGGGCGGTGTGCGCCACGAACGGGCCGTCCCGCTCGATCCGTTCGTGGCGCTCGGCCAGCCGGTCCCGGTACTGCTTGACCGTGTGGCCGGGCACCACCCAGATCGCCTTCCGCAGGAAGCAGATCACGGCCCCGATGTCGTGGAACTCCGTGCGCAGCCGCTCGGAGCGCAGGTCCACCACCTCCAGGCCCGCCGCCGCGGCCTCGGCCGCCGCGTCGTCGGAGTCCGCGACCACGACCGCGCCCAGCGGGTGCAGCAGCTCCGTCGCCCGGTCCACGTTCGGCGGCCACGACTCGGTCGCCGCCATCAGCGGGGGCAGCTTCCCCGCCCCGGCGAGCACCTCCCCGCCGCCCGTCTGGACGTCCAGGGCCGAGCCCACCCGGGCCAGGCGCTCGCACAGCAGCTTCCGGCAGCCCCAGGACGGCCGCTGCTCGGTGGCGCGGCCGTCGAGCCAGGAGAAGTCCCAGCCGTCCACCGGGACCGACTCCGCCTCGGCGACACGGGGGTCCCCCGGACGGAGTCCGGGGGACGTCGAAGGTGCGTGGCATGTCCCATATCGTCCCAGGCGGAACGCCGGTGATCCACTGAATTGCCCCGATCCCGGCCGCTGCGGCCCTGCGCGGCGCCCCGCGTGCCCCCTCGTACGCCTGTGCGCGTCGACTACAGTGGGTGCGGGCCGTGACTGGCGTTCGGGTGGATCACCACCGGGGAGCGGCCCGGCGTGCGCACCTCCCCGTACGTCGACTGCCGCGCGCCTGGGCGAACCGCGATCCGCAGCGACGCTCAGGAGACCCCATGACGACTGCCCAGACCGTTCCCGCCGAGCAGCCCGCCACCGCCCGGCTCATGGACGGCACGGCCCTCGCCCGCCGCATCTCGGAGCAGACCGCCGCCCACGCGGCGAAGATCACCGAGCGCACCGGCACCGCGCCCTGCCTGGCCACCGTCCTCGTCGGCGAGGACCCCGCGTCCGTCACCTACGTCCGGATGAAGCAGAACCGCTGCGCCAAGGCCGGGATCACCTCCCGCCACGTGGCCCTGCCCGCCGAGACCACCACCGAGGAGCTCGTCGCCACCATCACCGCCCTCTCCGAGGACCCGGAGATCAGCGGCATCCTGCTCCAGCACCCGGTCCCGCACCACATCGACGAGCGCGCCGCCTTCGAGGCCATCGCCCCGGGCAAGGACGTCGACGGCGTCACCATGCACTCCTTCGCCGCCATGGGCTTCGGCCTGCCCGGCTTCGTCTCCTGCACCCCCGGCGGCATCATGCGACTGCTCGCCGAGTACGACGTGGACCTCACCGGCAAGCACGCCGTCGTCGTCGGCCGCAGCGCCATCCTGGGCAAGCCCGCCGGCATGCTCCTGCTGGAGCAGAACGCCACCGTCACCTACTGCCACTCCCGCACCAAGGACCTGTCCTCCATCGTCCGCCAGGCCGACGTCCTGGTCGCCGCGGTCGGCAAGGCCGAGTTCATCCGCGGCGAGGACATCAAGCCCGGCGCCGTCGTCCTGGACGCCGGATACAACGAGGGCAACGTCGGCGACGTCCAGTTCGAGTCCGCGGCCGCCCGCGCCTCGCTGATCACCCCGGTCCCCGGCGGCGTCGGCCCGATGACCATCGCCGTGCTGCTGGAGCAGACCGTCCAGGCCGCCGCCGAGCAGGCCGGGCTGTCCCTCGCGGAGCTCTGACCCGCCGCCTCCACCGCACACCGGGACAACGCCCCGGGCCTTCCCGGGCCCGGGGCGTTCTGCCGTGCTCCCGGCCCCGGCGGCCCGGCTACCCGTCGGCCGGTTCGCGGCGTACGGCGGCCACGATGGGCGAGGAGCGGAAGGCGTGCGCCAGTTCCGCCAGGGGCCGCGAGTCCAGCCGCCAGGGGTCGGGCGGGCCCTGGTCGCCGCGCTCCTTGTGCTCCCCGACGAGCCCCGCCAGCTCGGCGGTCCTGCGCCGCCGCACCGCCGCCGCGAGCATGGCCGCGTCCGCCACCAGCGAGGCCTGCGGATCGTGCAGCCCCTCGGCGCGCGCGGCCTCGTACGCGGCGCACCGCACCCCGGGGTCGAACCAGCAGCCGAGCGCCAGGATCCCGTCGTCGATCACCGACTCGCGGTGGATCAGCCGGATCCCGATCGGCGACCACCAGGTCAGCGGTACGGTCATCACGCTCGGCGAGGCGAACCCGCGCAGCGCCTTCCACAGCGGGTGCAGTCGGCGGTAGCGGCGGTAGTCCCGCCAGGCCGCCGATCCGCCGACCAGCGGCACGATGAACCCCGAGCCGACCATCAGGGCGGAGGCCGAGGCGAGCGGCGGGGCCGCGTACGTCGACAGGGCGTCCCAGTCCCGCCCGGCCCAGCGGGCGCCGACCGCGGCCCATTTGGCGACGAGGTAGCCGAGGTCCAGCACCCCGCCCAGCACGATCAGCGCCAGACCGGTGCGCAGCGGACGCAGCGAGGGCGCGACCCGCAGCAGCCACTTCCAGCACAGCACGGTCAGCGCCGAACTGCCCGCGGTGTGCGCCAGCAGGTAGCAGACGATCATCTCCCGGATCCACGGCGTGTTCGCGTAGTACGTGTCGAGGTCCCGCAGCCGCTCGACCGGCGCGTCGCCGATCACGAAGAGGGCGACGATGAGCAGGGTGACGGCGCCGAACACGGCTGAGGTGAGCCGCGTGGCCCGCCGGACGACCGCGGGCGGGCCGCCGCTCCAGTGCAGCACCAGGACGATGCAGGAACCGGAGAACGCGGTCAGCACCCCGTACACCAGCGGCGCCGAGAAGTTGGTGATGCCGGTGAGCCGGTTCACCGCGGCGATCGTCGGCGGCGCCGCCAGGAACATCACCAGGCAGCCTACGCACAGCAGCGTGCACACCGCCCGCATCAGCGGCTGGTCCCAGCCGCGGCGCAGGGTCGGCGCCTTGATCAGCAGCACCAGGATCAGCACGGCCCCCGGGACGTACAGGATGAGCCCGTCCGTCATCGCGCCCGACCGACGGGATCGACGGGATCGACGGGACCGCCGGAACCGCCGGGGCCGAGGAGCCCGGCCGGCCGGTCCAGCCCGGCGACGGCCCGCTCGGCCGCGGTCAGCGGCGGCGCCTTCAGCGCGCCCCGGTCCGAGGCGCGCAGCACGTGCCAGACCACCGCGGGCCGCAGCCAGTACGTGGGCGGGCTGCTCATCGTGATCACCTGGAGGAAGGCCGCCGTCAGGGCCTCCCGCGTCGTCGCCCCCGTCATCAGCCGGTTGACGTACGCGTTGAGCAGCCCGGCACCGGTCCGCGGCCGCATGCCGGTCGCCCCCGGATAGAGGATGTCCTGCGAGGTGGCCAGCTCCCAGGCCGTGGCCACCTGCGGGGCGAGCGCGCGCTGCGCCTCACGGCCGATGGACGGATGGGCGAGGCCCTTGGCCCGCAGCAGGTCCCGCACGGCCAGCAGGCCCCGGGCGGCGACGCTCATGCCCTGCCCGTACAGCGGGTTGAAGGTGGCCACGGAGTCCCCGACGGCGAAGAACCCGTCGGGCAGGTCCGCCTTCTCGAAGTAGACCCTGCGGTTGGCGGTGCCCTGCGTGACGGCGACGTCCGTGAGCGGCGTGCGCCCCTCCAGGAGCTCGCCGACGATCGGGTCCCGCACCGACTTGGCGAACGGGATGAACCGGTCGGGGTCGCCGGTGGGCTGGCCGCCGCGGGTCCCGGACAACGTGGCCTGCCACTGCCCGTTCTCGATGGGCACGATCGTCGCGGTCCGGCCGGGCACGGCAACCCGCGGGTCGGACTGCACGTTGACGATGGGGAATCCCATCTCGTGCGCCCCGGCCGGGGCTCGGAAGATCCGCGTCGCGTACACCAGCCCGGAGTCGACCTCGGCCTGTCGGATCCTGCCCACGCCGAGCTGCTGCAGCCAGGTCCGGGCCCGCGAGCCGCGCCCGCTCGCGTCGACCACCAGGTCCGCGGTGATCAGCCGCCCCTGCTCGCCGGGGGTGTCGACGCGGACGCCGGTGACGCGGGCCGCCGAGCCCTCCAGGGCGCGGACCCGGCTCTGCTGGAGCGTGGAGACGCCGCTCAGGCCCGTCACGCGGGCCCGCACCACGGAGTCGAGGAGGTCGCGGCTGCAGGAGATGTTGAACTGCTTCTCCCCGCAGCGCGGGATCCAGCCCTGCGCCGTCTTGGTGACCAGATCGTCGGGCAGGCTGCGGCGGAGCGCGCCCGCCGCCGTCCACTGCGCGGTGATGCCCGGCAGGATCCGCTCGATGGCGCGGGTCCCGCCCGACCACATGACGTGGACGTGGCGGGCCTGTGGGAGCCCGCGGCGCGGCTCCGGGCCGACGGGCAGCGTGTCGGCGTCGATGATCGTGACCGTGGCGTGCTCGGCGAGCACGGCTGCCGCGAGCAGGCCGGCCATGCTGCCGCCGATGACGACGGCGTGGCGGGGCGGGGTGGACCGGTTCATCGTGTGCGGTGCTCTCTGTCGGGGCCGCGTAACAGCGGCGGCGCGTCAGGTCGTGGCACTGGGCCGCGCGCGGGCAGGGGGAAGGAGCCCACGGCAGCGGAACGGCGGCGCCGCAGGGGCGGTTCCGCGCTCAACGGCCCCATCCGAGCGAGGACTTGATGCGCTCGATCGGCCCGGAGAACTGCTCCTCGCGCGGCGGCTGCAGGAAGGTCTTCAGGATCTTGCCCAGGTGCAGGCCGAAGGTCTCCGCCCGGATCTCCGCCGGGTCCTCCCGGTCGGCGCGCGCCGCGGCCTGCCGCACCACGCTGCCCAGCCCGCTGTCCGAGTGCAGCAGCTCCGCCAGGTCGCCGCCCGGACCCGCCAGCCGGGCGGCCACCGCCATGCCCGGCCCGTGGCTGTCGCAGGTGCCCTCTTCCAGGTGCCACAACTCGTGGCAGGCGATGACGAGTTGGTGCTCGGGCCGGGTGCGCTCCTCGATGACGAGCAGGTCCCGGTCGGCCAGCTCCAGCCAGAGCCCGCTCGCGGTGTCCGGCGGGAATCCGGCGAAGCGGAAGTCCACCGGCCGGCCGCCGCGTCGCCGCCCGTACGCGGCGCACAGGCTCCCCACGATCCCGCGGGCGTCGCCCGGCGCCGCCTGGCGCACCTCCGCCAGCAGCTCCCCGCCCAGCTTCCGCATGCTCCGTGTGGTCCTCATGGCGCTCCCCCCTCCGCCGGCGCCCCGACGCGGTCCCACGCCGTCGCGAGGTCGGGTCGGGCGGGGGCTGACACCGTCTGGCTCTCCGTATGTCGACAGGACGTTCGAGGTCTTCGGCTGGGTGCAGCCTAGCCCGCCGCCCCCCGCCGGGGCAGGAGAACCGCGACCTTTCTCGCGGTGCCGGTCGGGGAAACGGGAGGCGGCGGGGGAGCGGACCAGCCCCGGGGCGGGGGAGCCGCGAACCCCGCGGGCAGGGGGGCCGGGCCGTCGCCGGGAGCGGCCGCGGACCGGCATGACGTCGGAGGTAATCGACCCTTGCCGCCCCGCACCGGCACAGTGGAGGCACCGGGTCGGGGAAGACCCCCGGAGACTCCCCCGAGGGGTCCCCCTCCCCGCCCCGGCCCCCCCGACCCGCGTACATCCGAACCCTCGATGGAGGCTGATCCGTCATGTCCGCAACCCTGATCGGCAGCGTCGCCCGCACCACAGCCCCGCAGAGCGCCCTGCGCCGCTTCCTCGCCCTCGACGCCGTCGTCACCGGCGGCAACGGCCTGGCCTACGCGGCCTTCAGCGGCCCCCTGGGCCGACTGCTCGGCATCGGCGAGGGCACCCTGTTCGAGGTCGGGATCTTCCTCGCCCTCTACGGCGCGGGCGTCGGCTGGCTGGCCGCCCGCCGCCGCCCGCCGGTCCTCCCCGTCAAGCTCGTCATCGAGGTCAACTACGCCTGGGTGGCGGCCGGCCTGGTCTCGCTGCTGCTCTGGGACGCCCCCACCGCCGCGGGCCTGGCGTGGATCCCGGTGCAGGCCGCCGTCGTGGCCGCCTTCGCCGCCCTCCAGCAGCTGGCGCTGCGCGCCGCCTCAGAGTCCCAGTGAACGCAGGTACTTCACCGTCGCCGGGTCGGCCGGGAGCATCGTCTCGATGGCCAGCTCGGCGACGGTCACGTCCATCGGGGTGTTGAACGTCGCGATGGACGACACGAAGGACAGCAGCTGCCCGTCGTGCTCGATGACGAGCGGCAGTGCGATGTACGGGACCGGCTCGGCGGGTTCGCCATCGCCCGGGCGGTCCGGCACCGGGTAGGCCGCCACCTCCTCGTAGAGCGCGCGCAGCGGCGCGGAGCGGGCGAGCGCGATCTGCCGCTCCATCTGCGCCAGCAGGTGGCCGCGCCACTCCTTGAGGTTGTGGATCCGCGGCGCCAGGCCCTCCGGGTGCAAGGTGATCCGCATCGCGTTCAGCGGCGGGGCCAGCAGGTGCTCCGGCAGCCCCTCCATCAGCATCATGATGCCGCGGTTGGCGGCGATGACGTCGTACGTGGCGTCCACCACCAGCGCCGGGTACGGCTCGTAGCCGGTCAGCAGCCGCTCCAGGCCCTCGCGCAGCGTCCCCATCGCCGGGTCGTCCAGCGGGGTCTGCGCGTACTGCGGGGCGTAGCCGGCGGCGAGCAGCAGCGCATTGCGCTCGCGGACGGGGATGTCGAGGCGGTCCGCGAGCCGCAGCACCATCTCCTGGCTGGGCTTGGACCGGCCGGTCTCGATGAAGCTGATGTGGCGCGAGGAGGAGTCCGCCAGGCCCGCGAGCTCCAGTTGGCTGATGCCCCGCCGCCGGCGCCAGGTGCGCAGCAGGGCACCGACGGATCCGCTCTCCGCGTGTGTCGTAATCGCCATGCGCATGACGCTACCCCAGACGGTTTGCCGCAGGTGGAGGACGTTTCGCCGGTCGGGACGCCGGCGGCGCCGAAGGAGTCGTCCGCGCCGTGGCGCGCACCCTTCCGCCGGGCGCGCGGTGTGGGAACCTTGACCCCACGTCAGGAGTTCGGCCCCGTACGGGAGGAGCATGCCCATGGCAGGCGAGCCGCTTTCGCAGAAGGAGATCGAGGACCGGTTGCGGGAACTGCCCGGGTGGGCCTTCGAGGACGACCGGATCATCCGCACCTACCGGCTGGGCACCCACGTCGCGGCGAGCGCGCTGGTCGCCCACATCGCCGCCGTGCAGGACGAGTTGAACCACCACTCCGACCTCACCCTCGGCTACAACACCGTCCGGCTGTCGATGAACACCCACAGCGCCGGTGACGCGGTCACCGAGACCGACTTCGCCCTCGCCGAACGCGTCGAGGCCCTCGCCCCCGCCCACGGCGCGAGCTGAGACCGGCCCGGGCCCCGGCCTCGTGGCCGGGGCCGGCGGGCGGGCCGCGCCGCAAGCGGGCCGCGCCGCAAGCGGGCCGCGCCGCAAGGCGCCGCCCGCCCGGGTCGGCCCGGGGCGGGTCAGACCGGCTCCAGACGCCACCACTGCGACGGCGAGTCGGCGTCCTCGGCCTGCCGGACCAGCCCCTCCGCGTCCGCCTCCAGCAGCAGGTCGCTGATGCAGGCCACCAGGGAGACCACCCCGGGGTCGTCGAGGTGCTCCTCGACGATCCACTCCTGCGCGCCGAAGGCGTTGGGCCGCCACACCTGGACCCGCGTGCCGGCCTCCACCGACGCGTTCGCCACGTCCAGCCGCTTGTCGTTCAGCACGCTCACCACGTGCACGATCCCGCCCCCGCTGTGCACCGGCGTAATCCGCCACTGCCGGGCCTGCGCAGGACCGGGCGGCCCGTCCGGCCCCACACCCACCCGGGTACTGCCCTCGACGCGCAGCAGCAGCCCGCTCGCCGCGTTCCGCACCCGGTATACCCCCTCGGGCACCATCACACCCACCCCCGCCTGGCTCAGTAGTCGAACGAAGCCGGGTCCGGCCCGATCCGCCGCCCCGCCGGCCCGCTGCCCAGCGCCTCCAGCGCCGCCACATCGGCCTCGTCCAGCTCGAAGCCGAACACGTCCAGGTTCTCCCGGATCCGCGACGGCGTCACGGACTTCGGGATCGCCACGTTGCCCAGCTGCAGGTGCCAGCGCAGCACCACCTGCGCGGGGGTGCGCCCGTACCGCTCGGCGATCTCGGCGACCACCGGCAGCGTCAGCAGCCCCTGGCCCTGGCCCAGCGGCGACCACGCCTCGGTGGCGATCCCCAGCCGCGCGTGCAGCGCCCGCAGCTCGCCCTGCGGCAGCAGCGGGTGCAGCTCGATCTGGTTCACGGCCGGCACCAGGGAGCTGTGCCCGGCGAGGCGCTCCAGGTCCTGGGGGCGGAAGTTCGACACGCCGACGGCGCGGGCCCGACCGCTCTGCGCGAGCTCCTCGAACGCCTCCCAGATGTACAGGAAGTCGTCGCGCATCGGGCGCGGCCAGTGGATCAGGTACAGGTCCACGTGGTCGAGGCCGAGCCGCTCCAGGGACTCCTCGAACGCACCCAGCACCTCCGGCCGCCGCCAGGTCCTGTCCCGCCCGTTCCACAGCTTGGTGGTCACGAACACCTCCTCGCGCGGCAGCCCGGAGGCGGCGATGGCCTTGCCGGTGCCCACCTCGTTGCCGTACACGGACGCCGTGTCGATGCTGCGGTAGCCGGCCTCCAGCGCGGTGCCGACCGCATGCTCGGCCTCGCCGTCGGGGATCTGCCAGACGCCGTAGCCGAGCCGGGGCATGGACGTGCCGTTGTTGAGCAGGATGGCGGGGACCTGGTTCACGTGGGTGCCGTTCCTCGGGGTGTCGGTCGGGGGTCGGGGTTCGGGGTGCGCCGGTAGGGGCGCGTATGCGGGACGGCAACCGGCCGTCCGACCCACGTATTCCCGCCCGGGCGGCCGAAGCCCCGACAGACCTTCAGGTCGCACCCGGACGGCGCCGGGGCCCCGCGGCCGCCACCCCCCTCACGCCCCGTAGAGCGCGGCCACCTCCCGCGCGTACGCCTTCTCGATCGCCCGCCGCTTCAGCTTCAGCGAAGGCGTCAGCAGCCCCTGCTCCTCCGTGAACTGCTCGCCCAGCACCCGGAACGTACGGATCGACTCCGCCTGCGAGACCAGCGTGTTCGCCGCCACCACCGCCCGGCGCACCTCCGCCGTCAGATCCGGGTCGTGCACCAGCTGCGCCGCCGGCAGCTGCGGCCGGCTGCGCATCGACAGCCAGTGCGCCACCCCTTCCGCATCCAGCGTGATCAGGGCGGCGATGTACGGCCGGTCGTTGCCCACCAGCACGCACTGCGCGACCAGCGGATGCGTACGCACCCGCTCCTCCAGCGCGCCCGGTGCGACGCTCTTGCCGTTGGAGGTCACCAGGATCTCCTTCTTCCGCCCGGTGATCGTCAGGTAGCCGTCCCCGTCCAGCCGCCCCAGGTCCCCGGTCGCCAGCCAGCCGCCGCGCAGCACCGCCTCCGTGGCCGGCGGGTCGTTGAGGTACCCCGAGAAGACGTGCCCGCCGTGCAGCCACACCTCCCCGTCCTCGGCGATGTGCACCGTGCTGCCCGGGATCGGCCGCCCGACCGTCCCGTACTTGATCGCACCCGGCGGGTTCGCCGTGGCCGCCGCGCACGACTCGGTGAGCCCGTACCCCTCGTACACGGTGATCCCCGCACCGTCGAAGAACAGCCCGAGCCGCCGCGACATCGCCGACCCGCCCGACATCGCGTGCCGCACCCGGCCGCCCATCGCCTCGCGGACCTTCCCGTACACCAGCCTCTCGAACAGCTGGTGCTCCATGCGCAGCGCGGCCGACGGCCCGGGACCCGCCCCGAACGCCTTCTGCTCGCGTGCCTCCGCGTACCGCACGGCCGTCTCCACGGCCCGGTCGAAGGGGCCCGTGCGCCCCTCCGCCTCCGCCTTGCGGCGGGCCGCCGCGAACACCTTCTCGAAGACGTACGGCACCCCCAGTACGAACGTCGGCCGGAACGCCGCGAGGTCCGGCAGCAGCTCCGCCGCCGCCAGCACCGGCTGGTGCCCCAGCTTCACCCGGGCCCGGACGGCCGCCACCTCCACCATCCGCCCGAAGACGTGCGCGAGCGGCAGGAACAGCAGCGTCGACGGCGCCTCCCCGGGCCCGGCCCGGAACACCGACTCCCACCGGGCCACCAGCGTGTCCGCCTCGTACATGAAGTTGCCGTGGGTCAGCACGCACCCCTTGGGGCGCCCGGTGGTCCCCGAGGTGTAGATCACCGTCGCGACGGCGTCGGGCGTGACCGCGGCGCGATGCCGGTGCACGGTCCCCTCGTCGACGGAGCGCCCGTCCGCGACGAGCGCCTCGACCGCCCCGGCGTCCAGCTGCCACAGCCGGCGCAGCCCGGGCAGCCCCTCCACGACCGACCCGACGGTCATCGCCTGGTCCTCGTCCTCCACGACGCAGGCGCTGCACCCGGAGTCGCTCAGGATCCAGTGGACCTGCTCCGCGGACGAGGTCGGGTAGACGGGCACGGGCTGCGCGCCGATCGCCCACAGCGCGAAGTCGAACAGCGTCCACTCGTACCGGGTACGGGACATCACCGCGACCCGCTCCCCGAACCGCACCCCCTGCGCCAGCAGCCCCCGCGCCAGCGCCAGCACCTCGCCGGCGAGCTCCCCGGAGGTCACGTCCCGCCAGACCCCGCCCACCTTGCGGCCCATCACCACCCGCCCCGGGTCCTCCCGGGCGTGCCGGAACACAGCATCGGCGAGCCCGCCGACGGGCGCCTCCGTGACGACCGGTGGGACCGTGACCTCGCGCATGCCCCGCTCCTCTCCCCGCAGCGCGGCGACGCTACCCCCACGCCTCCCCACGGTTGATCACCGAGCAGAGACCTCCACAAGACCTCCCCAGGCGGAAATGCGGAAAACGCGGAGAGGATGTCGAGAATGCGGAAAACGCAGAAGACCCCTGCTTTCGCAGGGGTCTTCGTGCTGGTGTCCGAGGGGGGACTTGAACCCCCACGCCCGATAAAGGGCACTAGCACCTCAAGCTAGCGCGTCTGCCATTCCGCCACCCGGACTAGGTGATCCGCCCCGGTCTCCCGCGGCGACATGGACAACAATAGCAGCAGTTCGGCGTGGTTCCGACCAGGTATTCGCCGCGGGGGTGCTCGCTGACCTGCGGGCATGCCCGCGCGGGGTCCGGCGGGCCCGGCGTCCCGGCCGCGCGGGGCCCCGCGGCGGGACGCGGTCGGCAGCAGCCGTCAGGCGCCGCGCTCAGGGGCAGCGGATCACCTGTCCGGCGTACGACAGGTTGCCGCCGAAGCCGAACAGCAGGACCGGGGCGCCCGACGGGACCTCCCCGCGCTGCACCAGCTTCGACAGCGCCATCGGGATGCTGGCCGCCGAGGTGTTGCCCGAGTCGATGACGTCCCGGGCGACAACCGCGTTCACCGCGCCGATCCGCTGGGCCAGCGGCTCGATGATCCGCAGGTTCGCCTGGTGCAGCACCACGGCCGCGAGCTCCTCCGGAGCCACCCCGGCCTTCTCGCAGACCTGCCGCGCCAGCGCCGGCAGCCGGCTCGTCGTCCACCGGTACACCGACTGGCCCTCCTGCGCGAAGACC
The DNA here is from genome assembly GCF_040636955.1 of Streptomyces sp. NPDC032472. NCBI lineage: Bacteria > Bacillati > Actinomycetota > Actinomycetes > Kitasatosporales > Streptomycetaceae > Streptomyces > Streptomyces sp. NPDC032472. The sequence goes on along the minus strand of NZ_JBEZVK010000072.1, from coordinate 9,370 downwards.
GGCGGCGAGCCCTCGATGCGGACCGCGTGCCCCATCTCCGGCACCGAGCCCCACAGCACTGGCCCGATCGCCGGCTCCTCACAGGCCTCGACGACGGCCGCGCCCGCCCCGTCGCCCGTCAGGACGCAGGTCGTGCGGTCGGTCCAGTCCGTGATCTCGGTCATCTTGTCCGCGCCGATCACCAGCGCCCGGGTCGCCGAACCCGCCCGGATCGCGTGGTCGGCCGTGGCCAGGGCGTGCGTGAAGCCCGAGCAGACGACGTTGAGGTCCATCACCGCGGGCGCGCCGCCCATCCCGAGCTTGGCGGCGACCCGCGCCGCCATGTTCGGCGAGCGGTCGATCGCCGTGGACGTGGCCACCAGCACCAGGTCGACGTCGTCCGGGCCCACGCCCGCTCCCGCCAGCGCCTTGCCCGCAGCCTGGAACGCCAGCTCGTCCACCGGCTCGTCGGCGCCGGCCATGTGCCGCGTCCGGATGCCCACCCGCGAGCGGATCCACTCGTCGCTGGTGTCCACCATGGCCGCCAGGTCCTCGTTGGTCAGCACCCTCGCGGGCTGGTAGTGCCCCAGCGCCACCACGCGTGAACCGGTTGTCATGGGCGCAATCCCCCTCGTTACGGCAGTCAGGATCATCCAGCTTGGCCTGCTACTGATGGGTACATACCGGTGGGACCCCACAGGATTACCGCCCGGGAATTTGGAGATTCCACAGCATCCGCCCGATCCGGGTGAGAATGGCCCGGACAAGGTGTACGAGGAAGTGCACGACCACGGGCACGGCCACGTGGACGAAGCGGATGGAAGCGGGCGGGCTGATCACATGGGACGGGTCACCGAGCGCCGTCGCGTCGTACGGGTCCGGGGCGGCGTCGCCGGCACCCGCCCCGACACCCTCGTCACCGAGGAACCCCTCGAGATACGGCTCAACGGCAAACCCCTCGCCATCACCATGCGCACCCCGGGCGACGACTTCGCCCTCGCCGCCGGCTTCCTCGTCAGCGAGGGCGTCCTCGCCTCCGCCGCCGACGTACGCGCCGTCACCTACTGCGAGGGCGCGACCGACGACGGCTCCAACCCCTACAACGTCGTCAACGTCCAGCTCGCCCCAGGCGTCGAGGTGCCCGACATCACCCTCGAACGCAACGTCTACACCACCTCCTCCTGCGGCCTGTGCGGCAAGGCCAGCCTGGACGCCGTGCGCACCGCCACCCGCTTCCCGCAGAGCCCCGGCGCCGCGACCGCCCCCGGTGCCGTACGGATCCCCGCCGGCCTCCTGGGCGAGCTGCCCGACCGGCTGAGGGCCGCCCAGAAGGTCTTCGACCGCACCGGCGGCCTGCACGCCGCCGGACTGTTCTCCGCGGACGGCGAACTCCTCGACCTGCGCGAGGACGTCGGCCGGCACAACGCCGTGGACAAGATCGTCGGCCGGGCGCTCCGGGCCGGCCTGCTGCCGCTCACCGACGGGGTCCTGCTGGTGTCGGGCCGGGCCTCCTTCGAGCTGGCCCAGAAGGCGGTCATGGCGGGCATCACGGTCCTCGCCGCGGTGTCCGCGCCCTCCTCCCTCGCCGTGGACCTGGCCCTGGAATCGGGCCTGACCCTGGTCGGCTTCCTGCGCGGCGGGGACATGAACATCTACGCGGGGGAGGAGAGGATCCTCCTCTGAGGGCGGCCGAACCGCGCCTAGCGGCCCCGCCGTCCCCGGCGGCCCGTGCCCGTGCCCGTGCCGGTCCCGCCGGTCCGCCGCCCCGCGCCCTGCGAGGACTTCGCCTTCGGCTCCGGCGGGTCGATCCGGTGCAGGTCCAGCGTCGCCGGGACGGGGACCGTGCCCGGGCCGCCCGCCTCCGCCCAGGCGATGATCTCGTCCGTAGCCGTGTCGTCCAGCGCCCACCCGAACCAGGCCGCCCGGGCACCGCGCCGCCGCGCCTCGCTCGTCGGCTGCACCACGATCACATTGGCCTGCGCACACGGCCCGAGGCAGTCGCTCGTCCGCACGGCCAGGCGCCCGCCGGAGGCCTCCGCGGCCTCGCGCAGCCGGGCCAGCTGGCCCGCGTGGTCGGTACCGGGGTTCTTGCGGGGGTCCCCGCAGCAGCAGCCGCGGCACACCACCAGGGTGCAGGGGCGTTCGGCATGGGCGGCGAGCGGGCGTATCCAGGTCACCGCCGCACGCTATCGGGCCCGCGGCGCCGGGTGTTGAGGGGCCGGGGAGACCTCCGCCACACGCCCCGCGGGCAGTTCACCCTCCCCGGCGCCCTCCGGGTCCTGCGCCCGGCGCCGCGCCAGTACCGCGCACACCATCAACTGCATCTGGTGGAACAGCATCAGCGGCAGCACCGCCAGACTCGCCTGCGCCCCGAACAGCACGCTGGCCATGGGGAGTCCGGCCGCGAGGCTCTTCTTCGAACCGGCGAACTGGATGGCGATCCGGTCCGCCCGCCCGAACCCGAGCCGCTTCGCCCCGTACCAGGTCACCAGCAGCATGACGGCCAACAGCACCGCCTCCACCGCCAGCAGCGCCGCCAGCCGCGCGGCGCTGACCCGGTGCCAGATCCCCGCGGCCATGCCCGCGCTGAACGCCGCGTACACGACGAGCAGGATCGAGCCGCGGTCCACGTACCCCAGGGCCGGCTTGTGGCGCACCAGGAAGCCGCCGACCCGCGGGCGCAGCGCCTGCCCCAGCAGGAACGGCAGCAGGAGCTGCACCATGATCTTCACGAGGGAGTCCGCGGAGAACCCGCCCGCGCTGCCGCCGAGCAGGGCGGCCGCCAGCAGCGGAGTGAGCAGGATCCCCGCGAGGCTGGAGAAGGAGCCGGCACAGATGGCCGCCGGCACGTTGCCCCGGGCGATCGAGGTGAAGGCGATCGACGACTGGATGGTCGACGGCACCAGGCACAGGAACAGCAGCCCGCCGTAGAGCGCAGGCGTCAGCACCGCCGGAACCAGCACGCGCGCCGCGATCCCCAGGACCGGGAAGAGCACGAAGGTGCAGGCCAGCACGGTGAGGTGGAGCCGCCAGTGGCGCAGCCCGTCCAGCGCCTCCCGCGTGGACAGCCTGGCGCCGTACAGGAAGAACAGCAGCGCCACGGCCGCGGTGGCGAGACCCTCGGCGACGTCGCCGGCCTGGCCGCGCGCCGGCAGCAGCGCCGCCAGGCCCACGGTCCCGAGGAGGGCCAGGACGTACGGGCCCACGGGGAGCCAGGAGGGCATGCCCAGGCGGGACGGCCGGGGCGGGTGTGACGGGCGCGGCAGCAGGGGCGGGCGGGGCATGGCGTACGGGAGCTCTCTTGCGGTCGGGAAAGGCGGGGCCGGGCGGCGGTGCGGCGAGCCGGGGCCCTGCCCCCTCATCGTCCGGTGGCACCCGGTCATCGGGAAACCCGTACACCGCACTCACTGCGATCGCGCTGTGTGATGACCGTGGCAGCATGTAAGCCATGTACGACCCCGTTCAGCTGCGCACCTTCCTCACGGTGGCCCAGACGCTGAGCTTCACCCAGGCCGCCGGGCGGCTCGGCGTCCGCCAGTCCACCGTCAGCCAGCACGTACGGCGGCTGGAGGAGGCGACGGGCCGGCCCCTCTTCCTGCGGGACACCCACAGCGTGGAGCTCACGGAGGACGGCGAGGCGCTCCTCGGCTTCGCCCGGACGATCCTGGAGGCGCACGAGCGGGCGGCGGCTTATTTCACCGGGACGAGGCTGCGGGGGCGGCTGCGCTTCGGGGCGTCGGAGGACTTCGTGCTGACCCGGCTGCCGGAGATCCTGGAGGGCTTCCGGCACGAGCACCCCGAGGTGGACCTGGAGCTGTCGGTCGAGCTGTCCGGGACGCTCCACGAGCGGCTGGACGCGGGCCGCCTCGACCTGGTCCTCGCCAAGCGCCGCGGGCCCGGCGACGAGCGGGGCCGGCTGGTGTGGCGCGACCGGATGGTGTGGATCGGCGCGGAGGGACTGCGGATGGACCCGGACCGGCCCGTTCCGCTGATCGTGTTCCCGCCGCCGGGCATCACCCGGGCGCGGGCGCTGGAGGTCCTGGAACGCGACGGCCGGGCCTGGCGGATCGCCTGCACGAGCGGCAGCCTGAGCGGCCTGGTCGCCGCGGCCCGCGCCGGGCTCGGCGTGATGGCGCACACCCGCGGTCTGATCCCGCCCGGGCTGGTGCGGGTGCCGGGCCTGCCCGACCTGGGCGCGGTGGAGTTCGCCCTGCTCCGCGGCCCGCGGGTGTCGCCGGCCGCGGAGGCGCTGGCCGCCGCCGTGCTGTCGGGCGCCGACCGGCTGACCCGCGCAGGCTGACGCCGGTGCCGGGGTACGACACCGGCGCCGTGGGCCGGCCCCTGGTGCCCGGGTCGGCCCGCGGGGCCGGCCCGGCGGGCCGGACCCTCAGGTGCCCAGGACCACCAGGCCTTCACGGGCCCGCAGGCTGCCCGGCGTGAGCGGGGCGAAGGTGTGCGGCAGGGCCAGGCGGGGCGGCCCGCCGTCCGCAGGCGCGTCGAAGAAGTACGCGGCCTCCGCCGCGGTGTCGCTGACCAGGTGCGGGCCGGACGCCGAGGCCGTGGCACGGGCCAGCGGCGTACGGAACAGGCTGCGCAGGTGCCGCAGGGTCTCCGCGGTGACCCGGGTCGGCACCGGCCGCCCGGCGTCCGCGGCCTGCTCCGGGGCCCCCGCCCCGGCCGCCGGGCCCTCGGGACCGTCCGGGCCGCCGCCGGCACCGTCCGCCGCGGGGGCCGCGGGAGCGGGGGCGTCCGGGGGGATGGCGCCCGACAGCAGCAGCGCCAGCAGCACCGGCACGGCCTTGCGGCGCAGCGCCTCGGTGGCCTCGTGCAGCCGGTGGGCGTGGGTCGCGGGCAAGGACAGCGCGAGGCTGCCGGCGGCGTCCCCGGTGGCGATCGGAACCGCCGAGCACACCACGCCGGGGGAGTACTCCCGCAGATCGAAGACCGGCGCGCCCGGGGCCACCGCGTCCAGGGCCGAGAACAGCACCCGGCTGTCGGTGATCGTCTGCGGGGTGAGGCGGGCCGTGTGGTGCCGGGCCAGGTGGTCGCGGCGGCCGTCGTGGTCGAGCTGGGTCAGCAGGCACTTGCCCACCGCGCTGGCGTGCGCGGCCGCCTTGAAGTCCACCCACTCCTGCACCGGCGGGGTCCCGGGGCCGTCGGCCATCTGCGTGATCCGGACCTCGCCCTCGGCGTACCGGCTCAGGTACACCGCGGCCCCGGCGCTGTCCCGGGCGAGCGCCAGGGTGCGCTGGAGCTGGCGGGGGAGCCCGGCGCCGCCGGGGGCGGCGAGCCGGTCGAGGGCCGGCCCGCGCGCGTACACGCCCTCGCCCGGCCGGTACGCGTACTCCTCCTCGCACAGCATCGCCAGCAGCGGCCGCAGCTCCGCCTCGGCCAGGGCGGACTCGCGCGCGAGCTGTCCGGCCCGCACCCCCAGCGGGTGCTTCTCCAGGACCCGTACGACGGCCAGCGCCCGGCGGGCCTCTGCCAGGGCCTCGCCCTCGCCGCCGCCCCCGCGTCCGCCCCGCCGGGCGGCGGAGGCCAACGCGGGATGCCGCAGGGGCCCGGCCCCCAGCCCGTCCGGCCCGCCGGACCCCGCTCCGACGGGCCGTGCCGTGCCGGGCCGTGGGCCCCGGCGCCGCGGGCCGGCCGCCCCGGCCCCGGCCGCCGTCCGGACGGGCTCGGTCCCGACGGGCCGCGGCACGGCCGTCCGGGGGCTCCGCCGCCGCGATCCGACCGCGCCGACTGCGCCGACCGACGCGTACGCCCCGGACCCGAGGACCGCCCGGGCGGCGGACTGCGCCGGCGGCGGCAGCGGGGGGCGGAAGGCGGTCAGGACCGACGGCAGGCCCGGCCTCGGCAGCGGCACCGGGCCCAGGTCGGGATCCTCCGGCTGGTCGAGGTACCGCAGGACGGCCGCCTGGACGCACAGCCGCACCTCGCGCAGGTCGCGGCGGCCGCTCGGCCGGAAGCCGCGTCGGCCCAGCTCGCGCGCCCAGACCTTGGCGTCGTGGTGCTCACCCCGCCGGGAGTGGTCGAGGAACAGGCAGTAGGCGGCCGGGGCGGTCCGCGCGCGCCCGGACCCGGCCGCGAACTGCCACCAGAACCGGGCGCCCTCGCGCAGCCCCGCCAGGTGCAGCAGACAGCCGAAGACGACCGCGCCGGCCAGGTCGGTGTGCGCGCTCGCGATGAAGGCGGCGAGCTGCGCCTCCGCCCGGGGCGCGCACACGACGGCCAGGCACGTGGCCTTCAGGTCGCGCCGGGCCCGTTCGGAGTCCAGCGGGCACTCCCGCGTCGGATCGCTCCAGCCGTACGTCCGCCGCCGGGCGGGAGCGGCGGCGCCGCGGGCGCGGGTCGCGCGCAGCAGTCGGGCCTCGGCGGCGCCCAGGTCGTAGTGCGGGTACCGGTCGCGCACGCTCGCCCGTGCCAGGAACTCGGCCAGGGAGCGGCGGCCGGCGTCGCCGGCGTGCTCCTCCTTGCCCTCGCGCCGCCTCATGATTCGGCGGAGGTGTCGAGCAGGCGGGCGAGCCGCCGGTGGGCCTGGCCGAGCTGGGAGCGGACGGTGGCCTCGTCGACGCCCATGACTGCGGCGGCCTCACCGGGCGAGCACTGGAGCCCGTAGCGCAGCAGGACGGCATCGCGCTGGCGCTCGGCGAGCCGGGAGACGGCGGAGTAGAAGCGGATGGTGTCGGTCAGCACCTCGTACTGGTCGGCGTGGGCCTCCTTGAGGGCGGCCTCGAAGGCGCTGATGTCCATGGGTTCGGGCCAGGTGCTGCGCAGCTGCTGCCGGTCGACCAGCCGCTGCTTGAGGATGGTCCAGGCGTAGGCGTCGAGCCGGTCCATGTGAAGCATGCGTAACCACTCGTTCATGATCGAATCGAAGGTCGCGTCCACCGCGTCCTCGGCAGCCGCGTCGGAGCCCAGCTGCAGATACGCGAAGCGCATGTAGGAGGGTCTCCGGTTGGCGTGGAAGGCCCAGTACGACAGGCGTGCCGTCGGGTCCCACTGGCTCATGGGTGTCGGCCGTCGCCGTCGGCTGGGCACTCCCACGGCCCCACCGGACTCCTCTGGTCCGCCATCGCTCACCGTTCCACCTCACCTCATCCCCTGTGCGCGGCAAGCCTGGCAGCGCGGGCGGGCGATGTGCGAGAGGAAGGAGGAAGCCGGTGGATTACGTTCGGTGATGATCGCCCCGTGACAGACTTCGACCGGACGCGGGCCCACCCGGTGCGTACGCATATGCCCCGGCCATGTGGGTCCGCAGGTCCGCCCCGTATCGCACTGCGTACCGCACTCCGTACCGCACCGCGGACACCGGTCCGGGCCGATCCCGCACCGCGGTAGCATGACCCCATTGCGAGGGCCGTGACGCAGAGGTCACTTCCCTCGCTTTTGCGTTGCGCCCACCCCGGAAAAAAATTAGGGGCGCCTCGCGATCGGACGGTTCGATACGATGAACCGCATCACAATCCGTCACGGCACGTTGCAACCGCATATGAAATGGAGCATCCGAGGATGGCTCGACACCTGATCACCAGCGCGCTTCCCTACATCAACGGGATCAAGCACCTGGGCAACATGGTCGGGTCGATGCTTCCGGCGGATGTGTACTCCCGGTACCTCCGCCAGCGCGGCCACGACGTCCTCTACATCTGCGCCACCGACGAGCACGGCACCCCCGCCGAGCTCGCCGCCAAGGAGGCCGGTCTGTCGGTCGCCGAGTTCTGCGCACAGGCCCACGACGCCCAGAAGGCGGTCTACGACGGCTTCGAGCTGTCCTTCGACTACTTCGGCCGCAGCTCCTCCGCGCAGAACCGCGAGATCACCCAGCACTTCGCGCGCCAGCTGCAGAAGAACGGCTTCATCGAGGAGCGCGCGATCCGGCAGGTCTACTCGCCGGTCGACGGCCGCTTCCTGCCGGACCGCTACGTCGAGGGCACCTGCCCGCACTGCGGCTACGACAAGGCCCGCGGCGACCAGTGCGAGAACTGCACCCGCGTCCTGGACCCGACCGACCTCATCGAGCCCCGCTCGGCGATCTCCGGCTCCACCGACCTGGAAGTCCGCGAGACCAAGCACCTCTTCCTCCTGCAGTCCAAGCTGCAGCACGAGGTCGAGGCCTGGGTCGCGCAGCACGAGGCCGAGTGGCCGCAGCTGGCCTCCTCCATCGCCCGCAAGTGGCTGACCGAGGGCCTGCACGACCGCGCGATCACCCGCGACCTCGACTGGGGCGTCCCCGTCCCGGCCGACACCTGGCCCGACCTGGCCGCCGAGGGCAAGGTCTTCTACGTCTGGTTCGACGCCCCCGTCGAGTACATCGGCTCCACCAAGGAGTGGTCGGACCTCGACCCGGCCACCCGCGACTGGAAGTCCTGGTGGTTCGATGCCGACGACGTCCGCTACACCCAGTTCATGGCCAAGGACAACGTCCCGTTCCACACGGTGATGTTCCCCGCCACCGAGCTCGGCGTCCGCGAGCCCTGGAAGAAGGTCGACTACGTCAAGGCCTTCAACTGGCTGACGTACTACGGCGGCAAGTTCTCCACCTCCCAGAAGCGCGGCGTCTTCACCGACCAGGCGCTGGAGATCCTCCCGGCCGACTTCTGGCGCTACTTCCTGATCGCCAACGCCCCCGAGTCCGACGATTCCTCGTTCACTTGGGAGCACTTCGCCGCCACGGTCAACAAGGACCTCGGCGGTACCCTCGGCAACTTCGTCAACCGCGTCCTGACCTTCTCCCGCAAGAAGTTCGGCGACGAGGTCCCGGCCGGCAGCCCCGCGGGCGAGGCCGAGGCCAAGCTGGGCGAGCAGATCGCCGAACTCCTGGCCGAGTACGAGGGCCACATGGAGACCCTCCAGTACCGCAAGGCCGCCACCGCGCTGCGCGCCCTGTGGTCCGCGGGCAACGCCTACCTGGACGAGAAGGCCCCCTGGCTGGAGGTCAAGACCGACCTCGACGCCGCCGCGCTGACCCTGCGCACCGCCATGAACCTCATCCACCTCTACTCGGTGGTCTCCGAGCCGTTCATCCCGGCCTCGGCGCGCGCCATGCGCACCGCGTTCGACCTGCCCGGCGACACCGCGACCTGGGTGACCCCGGAGCAGGCCAGGGCGCTGGACGCGGTCCCGGCCGGCACCCCGTTCACGGTGCCGCCGGTGCTCTTCGCGCGCGTCACCGAGGAGGACCTGGAGTCCTACCGCGAGCGCTTCGGCGGCGCCGAGGCGGGCTGAGCCGGGGCGGCCGGAGGCCGCGTGAGCTCGTGAAGTGAGTACGCACGTGAGGGGCGCGGCCCGGACAACCATCCGGTGGTGTCGTCGAACGAGACGAGCCGCAGCCGGCAGGCAGGGCCCGCGTCAGCGGCCAGGTCGGCCCGCGCGTCGAACCGGATCGTCG
>NZ_JBEZVK010000071.1:0-34683 GCF_040636955.1 Streptomyces sp. NPDC032472 | reverse complement strand
GGCCGGGGCGGTGCCGCCGTCGGGGGAGGTCGAAGGGGCGGGGGCCGGGGCGGCGGGGGCACCGGCCGATGCCGCACCGGTGGGCGTTGCCGCCGCCTGCGGCTGGATGGTGGCCGGGTCGTGGCCCAGCTGCCGGCCCACGACCGCCCCGCCCACGGCGACCACCATGACACCGCCGATGATCAGCGCCATGGTCTTCGCCTTCTTCTTGGCCCGCTTCTGACGCGCCTTCTTGTCCGGATGCTGCCCCTCGGTCCGCCCGCCCTGGACGATGATCCCGCCCTGCACGATGATCCCGTCACCGCCGTGGTGGCCGATGGCCCGGGGGTCGTCCTGCTTGGGACCGATCGCCCGAGGGTCATCCTGCTTCGGACCGATCGCCCGAGGATCATCCTGCTTCGGACCGATCGCCCGAGGATCATCCTGCTTCGGACCGATCGCCCGAGGGTCATCCTGCTTCGGACCGATCGCCCGAGGATCGTCCTGCTTCGGACCGATCGCCCGAGGATCGTTCTGACCCGGAGTCGGGTCGGTGAAGCCTCCGCCGGTGCCCGGGACACCTCTGCCGTCACTCATGGCGCGAACCCCCTGTGGTCACGTGATGGGCCGCTCCCACTCAGCCACTTTCCGGCCACGAGGTCCATCCCCGTGACGTGACGACCACGTCCCGATCGTGCGTCAGCTTTCCGTGCGGTGCCAGGGGATCTCGGCCCACACCTGCTTGCCGCCGCTGAGCGGCACCGAGCCCCAGGCCGTCGTCGTCGCCTCGACGATGAGCAGCCCGCGGCCGCCGGTCGACTCCCAGCTCACCTCCACCGGCTTGACGGGGCTGCGCGGCGAGGCGTCGTTCACCGAGATCCGCAGCCGGTCCGCCGACAGGGTCAGATCCATCCCGACCTCGCCCTGCGTGTGGGCGATGGCGTTGGTGACCAGCTCGGACACGACCAGCAGAGCGGTGTCGAGCTCCTCGACCACTCCCCAGGACCGCAGGGTGCGCGCGGTGAACCTGCGCGCGTGCATGACCGCGTTGGGCAGCCTCCACACCGTCCAGTGGCTCCGCCGCGGCCGGCCCCGGGTGCCGTCGTAGCGCAGCAGCAGCAACGCCATGTCGTCGTCGCGGCGGCCCACGGCGAGGACCAACTCGTCGGCGATCCCTCCGATATCGACCGGGTCGGCCGCGGCGAGCACCTCGCACACCCGCCGCATGCCCTCGTCCAGGGGCAGCCTGGAGGACTCGACCAGACCGTCCGTCAGCATGACGAGCAGGGTGCCGGGGGTCAGCCCCACCTCGGTCATGGGGAATTCGGCCTCCGCGAGCACTCCCAGCGGGGGTCCGCCCTCGACCGCCATCTCCTCGGCGACGCCGTCGGGATGGCGCAGTACGGGCGGAAGGTGGCCGGCCCGCACGACCCTGGCGATGCCCTCCTCCATGTCCAGGTCCACGTACCCGCAGGTGGCGAACAGATCGGTCTCCATGCCGACGAGCAGCCGGTTGGCCCGCGCGACCACCACGTCGGGCGGGTGGCCCTCCACCGCGTAGGCCCTGACCGCCGTACGCATCTGGCCCATGATGGTGGCGGCTCCGGCACTGTGCCCCTGTACGTCCCCGATGACGAAGGCCACATGGCCGTCGCCGAGCGGAATGACGTCGTACCAGTCACCGCCGACCTCGAGGCCCGCCGTCGCGGGGAGGTAGCGGGCGACGGCGACCCCGCCCGGCAGCTCGGGGAGCTTGCGGGGCAGCAGGCTGCGCTGGAGCATCGTGGCGAGTTCGTGGCCCGCGTCCAGGGCGTGGGCGCGTACCAGCGCCTGCCCCACCAGCCCCGCGGCCGCGGTCAGCAGCGAACGCTCCTCCGGTGCGAACCGGTGGTCCGCGTCCCACCCCACCAGGCACACCCCGACCATCCGGCCTTCGGCGGGCAGCGGCAGCACCGCGAGGCCACCGGGCCCGACGCCCAGCAGGCCGCGCTCCAGGGCAGCGCCCGGCGGCCACAGGCTCATGTGGCCGCCGCGCAGCGCGCTCTGCAGGGTGGGCAGGTCGCCGAGCGGTACGTCGGGCCACTCGGACCGCCATTCCGAGCGCCAGGTCTCGGGCCAGGCATCGGGCTCCGCAGGGTCGAGGGCGGTGGTGATGAGCCGATCGGGTTCCAGTTCGCCGACCGCGACCCGGGAGGCGCCGAGCGGATCGCGCAGGGCGGCCACCGCGATCCGGCTGACCTCCCGGACGGTCGCCGCTCCCGCCAACGTGGCCGAGAGCCGTTGCACGAGGGAGACCTCGTCGGCGCTGGGGCGCAGGTAGGTGGCATCGGCCACCACGCCCAGGACGCGCTGCGGCGCGCCGCCGGAGTCGATCTCCACGCGGCACCGCAGCCCCAGCCAGCGCAGCTCGCCGTTCGGGCGGCGGATGCGGAACGCCAGCTGCTGTCCGTCGGCGGCCAGCGGGTCCGGCTCGACGATCGCCATCAGTGCGGGCATGTCGTCGGGGACGGCGCAGGCGAGCAGGGTCTCCACCTGCCCGTCGAACTCCTCGGGGGGCAGGCCGAGCAGTTCCAGCACGTGCGCGTGGGCCTCCATGCGGCCGGTGCTGAGTTCCAGGATGAAGGCGCCGCCCTGGTCGGGCACCAGGGACTGCCCCAGATGCGCCTGCGGGGCCTGGCGTCCGGCGAAGCGGGCGGCGACCGTTTCGAGTCCGGCGGCCACCTGATCGGCGTAGAGCTCCAGGAGGATGCGGTCGTCGGCGCCGAACCCGCCGTCCCCGACCTTCCCGGCGACGACCAGGCACCCGAGCTCCGGGTCGCCGTGGCCCAGGGGCAGTGCGCCCAGCGAGACCCTGGCCGGCGGGTCGGGGCCACCGTCGCGGATCCGGGTGGGAAAGTGGTGGGGATCGTCCTCGACGAACGTGGCGAGTTCCTTGGGGGTCAGCCAGAGCGGGCGGCCGGAGCGGTAGGCGTTGGCGGCGGGCGAATGGCCGGCCACGGCGAGAATCGCGGGCAGCCCGTAGAGAACGCCGCGGTTTCCGGTCAGCTCGGCCAGATGGAGCTCCCTGCCCTGGTCGGCGACGACGTAGACAGCGGCAAGCTCAGCGCCGCAGAACGCAAAGCGATGACTGGTCACCGTCTGCATCGCCTCCTCCCGAGGACAACCCGCGGGCCTCGCTCCCTCCATGCTGTCGCGCCGGGGACGGTCCGGGCGAGTCGGAACCGCGGGCAGGCGCCGGTGCGGGGGCATCGACCGCTGCCGGACAGCGGACGGAGCAGCCGGCGCGGAAAAACTTTTCCGCTGACGTCTATCGACGGGGCGTTCGCTGGGAATGCTGCGTGTAGTCTCCCGCCCCTCCGCTCGACGCTCCGTACCGGCGTCCCGCTCCGGGCGGGCCTTCCGTTCTGAGCCCTCGGGAGGTAACACGCCATGCAGTCGGTCCCCCCTCCGCCGCCGGCACCGGCACCCAGCCGCCGCAACCTGCTCACCGGCCTCGGCCTGGCCGCCGCCGCCCCGCTCGTCCTCGGCGCCACCCCCCGCACCGCACACCGCGACCACGTCTCCCGCCCGCCCGTTCCGGGCAGCCGGACGGTCCTGCTCCGCAGAGCCGCCCTGGTGCTCACCATGGACCCCGCCCTCGGCCGCGGTCCCCTCGGCGCCGTCGACGACGCCGACGTCCTGATGCGGGACGGCGCCGTCGCCGCCGTCGGCCCGGCACTTGCGACACCGCCCGGCGCCTGGGTGGTGGACGCCTCGGGCAAGCTGGTCATGCCGGGGTTCGTCGACACCCACAACCACCTCTGGCAGGCGGTGATCCGCGGCGGGTGTACCGACCGGGACTTATTCGGCTGGTTCCGGGGGTGTACCGACCCGCAGCGCGGCCTCCTGACCCCCACGGCCGTCCACAGCTTCGTGCGGCTCGCCGCCCTCGACGCCGTCCAGTCGGGCGTGACCACGCTGGTGGACTGGGTGGACATCTTCTCGTACGACCTCATCGAGAGCTACGTACGGGCCCTGGCCGACACCGGGATGCGGTTCACGTACGCCATGTTCCCGCCGACGCCCGACGCGGCGCTGGCCACGAAGGTGAAGCGAGAGCTCGTCGACCCGGTGCCGCTCGGCTCCTTCCAGATCGCCACGCACGCGGCGCGGGCCGTCGAGGCCCACAACCGCGCCCACTGGGAGACCGCCCAGGACCTGGGGGTCATGCTCAACTCCCATGTGCTGGAACGACCCGAGCAGCGCGCCGACGACCCCCTCGGGGTCCTCACCGACATCGGCGCCCTGGGTCCCCGGCTCCTGATCAACCATGCGGTCCACCTGACGGACGCGGAGATCGCCGCCGTCGCCGAGCACGACGTGCGGGTGGCCCACTGCCCGCTCAGCAACATGCGGCTGGCCTCCGGCATCATGCGGCTGTCCGACCTCGGGCGCAGCGGCGTCAAGGTCGGGCTCGGCCTGGACGGCGGAACCAACGACAGCTCGGACTTCCACGCGCTGATGAAGGCGGCCGTCGGCCTGCAGCGCGCCCGTACGACCCAGGCCGGGGTCTTCCCGCAGGTGCACGACGTCCTGCGGATGGCCACCCTGGGCGGCGCCGAGGTCCTCGGCCTCGCGGACCGGGTGGGCTCGCTGACTCCCGGCAAGCGGGCCGACGTCGTGGTGATCGACCCGGCCGCCCTGAACTTCGCACCGCGCTTCGACTGGGTCGGCCAGATCGTCTTCAACGGACGGCCCGAGAACGTCGACGCCGTGTTCGTGGACGGGCGGCCGCTGAAACTCGGCGGCCGGCTGGTCGACATCGACACCGACCGCGTCGTACGGGAGGCCGAGGCGGCCGCCACCCGCCTGCGCACGGCCGGATAGACGGCGACCGCATCCCGGCATCCCCTGTGGCCTCAAATGGTCGGGGATGCCGGGATGTTGCAGGCGCTGCAGCCTTCGCCGCAATCAGTGGAAGCAGTGCCTCCACAACTCTTGACGGGTCTTCAAGAGCCCTCACATACTGGCGGCCAAATCGATTTGGCCAAAACGATTTGGCTCCTGCCCCGGAGCCGGATCGCGGGCCGAAGCCGGAGCGAGCCGAACGGAGCTCGAACGTGTCCAGTCCCAGCACTCTCCCCCATCCCGTGGACCAATCCCGCCCCCTGAGCCGGATCCTGCTGTTCGGCGTCCAGCACGTCCTCGTCATGGCGGCGACCCCCGTCTCGGCGATCTTCCTGATGAGCGCGACCCTCCACCTCGGTCCCGGTCTCACCGTGAACCTGCTCTCGGCGGCCTTCGTGCTCTCCGGGATCGGTTCGCTGATCCAGTCGCTGGGCCCGTGGAAGTTCGGGCCCCGGCTGCCGTTCGTCATGCTGCCCGGCGGGGCCCCGCTGATCCTCTTCCTGGCCATAGCCGAACAGCACGGCGTGCGCACCGCCACCGGGGCGGTGATCATCAGCGCGGCCTTCTACTTCGTCGTCCTGCCGGTCTTCTCCCGCCTGCTGCGGTTCTTCCCCACCCTGGTCATCGGCACGATGATCGTCATAGTCGGGGTCAACCTGGTGAAGGTCGGCGCGCTGCTCGTCACCGGACGTCCCGGACAGTCCGGCTTCGCCGACCCCGTGAACCTGGCGCTCGGCCTGGCGACGATCGGCTTCACGGTCGTCCTGTACTGGCTGTTCAGCGGCGTCCTGCGGCAACTCGCCGTGATGCTGGGCCTGATCGCCGGCAGCGTGCTGGCCTTCGCCCTCGGGCGGATCGACTTCGGCGGCATCGCCGAAGGCGGGGTGCTGAGCGCCCCGCAGCTGATGCCGTTCGGCACGCCGGAGTTCCACCTCCTCGCCGCGCTGCCCCTGATGCTGTACGGCCTGGCCTCCATGGCGGAGGCCACCGGGCAGACCGTCATCAACGCCGAGACCGTGGGCAAGGAGATCGACCGGCGCACCCACGTGCCGCGGACCATCCGCGGCGACGCCCTCGTCTCCTTCCTCGCCGGCTTCCTCGGGCTGCCGCTGATGGTGACCAGCGGCGAGAACATCGGCATCGTCCGGGTCACCGGTGTGCGCAGCCGGTTCGTGACCGCGGCCGCCGGCGTCGTGCTCGTCGCCATCGGCTTCCTCGCCCCCGTCGTCCGCGCCATCAGCGTCATCCCGTCCGCCGTCGTCGGCGGGACCGCAATGGTGGTCTTCGCAGTGATCACGGTGCTCGGCATCCAGATGTTGGGCAGGGCCGAACTCGACCGGCACTCCCATGCGTTCATCTGCGCCGTCGCCCTCGCCCTGGGCCTGCTGCCCATCCTCGTCCCCGGTGTGTACGCGGGCCTGCCGTCCGGCGCACGGATCCTGCTCGAAAGCGGCGTAGCCGTCGGCGCGTTCACCGCTGCCGTCCTCAACGTCCTGTTCCACCACGTACGGCCGCGGCCGGACCGCATCCGGGCCGCACGGCCGGCCGCCGGCCCCGTCGACGCCGGCAGCCCCCGCCCCCTGCCCCACGGATGACCCCGTACCCGAAGGACGAGATGACCCACCCGATGACACCCGACAACGCCACCGCGCAGGGCCCGGCCGTGCACGGGCCGCCGGCTCCCGACCACCTGGCCGCCGAGGAGCAACTCCTCGTCCCCGCCGTCGTGATGACCCCCGAGGGCCCGATGGAGGGGTACGCGGCCGTGGTCGCCGACGGCGCCTTCCGGGCCGTCGGGCCGGCCGCCCGGCTGGAGCGCGAGCACCCCCACCTGACCCCGGTCCGGCTGCCCGGGCACGTGCTGATGCCGGGGTTCGTCGACGCGCACCACCACCTGACGCAGAGCTTCGGCTCGGCCCTGGCCTTCGGCGAGCCCTCCGAGATCTTCCGCCGCGTGTGGGTCCCGCTGGAGGGGGCCCTGGACGAGGAATCCGCGTACGTCGCCGCGAAGCTGGCGGCGCTCGAATCACTGCGGGGCGGGTTCACCACCGTGTCGGACGCCGGCACCCGGGCCTCGGTGGACCTCGACGTCGTGGCCACGGCCACCCGTGACGCCGGGATCCGCTGCGTCCTGGGGCTCGTCTGCAACGACGCCGCCGATGCGGAAGGCGTCGAGGGCGCCGGCGGCGGGGCCCGCGCGGACGGCGCCGCCGCCCTGGCCGCCGCCGAGGCACACCTCGCCCGGTATGCCGGCGCGTCGCTGGTCCACCCGTCGCTGGCGGTCTCCGTCCCGGACGCCGCCACGGCGAACACCCTGCGAGGCACCGCCCGGCTCGCCGCCGAAGCCGGCGCCGTCGTCCAGATCCACGTCAACGAACACCTCGCCGCCGTGGAACGGTCCCTCGTCCGGCACGGCTTGCGCCCGCTGGAGTACCTGCGGGAGGCCGGCGCCCTGGGACCGCAGCTGCTGGCCGCGCACGCCACCCTGGTCACGCCCGCCGAGCTGACCCTGCTCGCCGACACGGGCACCGCGGTGAGCTACAACCCCGTCGCCAGCGCCTGGAAGGGCAACGCCGTGGCGCCGGCGACCACCATGGCCGAACGCGGGATCCGCTTCGGCCTGGGCACCGACGGCACCCGCGGCGACGCCTTCCGCCTCGCGGAGGCGGCCGAGTTCGCGCAGCGCCTCGCCTACGGCCTGGCCACCGGGGACTCCTCCTGCGGCGCGGGCTGGTCCTGGCTGGAACGCGGGGGCGCGGGCGGTGCCGACGCCGTCGGCCTCGGGGCGCTCACCGGCCGGATCGCCGCCGGGGCGGCCGCCGACTTCCTGCTCGTCGACGTCAGCGGCCCTGAGATGCGGCCGTCCTGGGACCTGCCCTGGGAGCTGGTGCGGCGCGGGAACCGCGACCAGATCACCGCGGTGTTCGTGGCCGGCAGGCTGCGCATGTGGCAGGGCCGGGCCGTCGGCTGGGACGACCGCGCACTCGTACAGCGGGCGGCCGAGCTGGCCGCAGAGGTGGTCGGGCGGGCCGGGGTGACGCGCGTGCACCCCACCTCCACGCAGGCGCGGGCCAGGAGCGCCGTACGGTGAGCGCCCAGGCGGTGGCGGTCCTCGCCCTGGTGGTGGCGGCCGCCGCGTTCGTCCAGGGGGTCAGCGGCCTCGGCTTCGCGCTGGTCGTCGCGCCGGTGGCCGGTCTGCTCGAACCGGCCCTGCTCCCCGTGTTCGTCCTCGCGTCGATGATCCCGTTGAACGTCTACGTGGCCTGGCGCGAGCGGCGCTCCCTGGATCTGCGGGGCGCGGGCTGGATCACGGCGGCCCGGCTCGCGGCGACCCCCGGCGGGCTCCTGCTGCTCTGGGCCGTGCCCGAGCAGCGGCTCGGCGTGGTCGTCGGGGTGGCCACCGTACTGGCGGCGGCGGTGAGCCTGGCAGCGCCGGCCTTCGTGCCCGGCCGGGCCGCCTACCTGGGGGCGGGGCTCGTCACGGGGCTCACCGAGACCGCGACCGGGGTGGGGGGTCCGCCGCTGGCCCTGGTCTACCAGCACCGCCCGCCGGCCGAGCTGCGGTCCACGGTCGCGCTGTGCTTCCTGGTCGGCGAGGTGGTCTCGCTCGCCCTGCTCCTCGGGACGGGCCGCGGCACCCCGGCGCAGCTGGGCTGGGCCGTGCTGGTGCTGCCGGCCCTGGCCCTCGGGGCGTGGCTGAGCCGCCTGGCGCACCACCGGGTCGACGCCGCGCGGATGCGCCCCCTGGTGCTGGGCTTCGCGCTCGTCTCCGGTGTGGTGCTCATCCTGGCGCCGTGACGCGCAGCGACGAGGCCCGCGCGACGATGCGGGGCGCGGACGGCGGCACTGCCGCCGCGGGCGGCCCCGCGGTGGCGGCGGCGTTGTCCTCGTCGTTCTTGCGCGTCAGGCGCGAGAGGAGCAGCTCGACGGCGTCGGTGGCCGCCCGGTCCAGCTGGAGGTCGACCGCCGTGAGCGGGGGTTCACAGGTACGGGCCCGCGGCCCGTCGTAGCGGGTGACCACCATGACGTCCTCGGGGACGCGACGGCCGCTGTCCCGGATCGCGCGGACGGCGCCCACCGCGAAGACGTCCACGAGTGCGCAGACGGCGTCGATGTCGGGGTGGTCGGCCAGCAGGGCCGCGCAGCGGTCGTAGCCCGCCTGCTCGCCGCCCTCCTCCGCGGCGGTGGCGACCAGGGGGTCCCAGCCCCCCTCGGCGGCGGCGCGTTCGTACGCGGTGCGGGCGTCGACGGAGGAGTGGCGGGTGCCGGCGCCGATGAGGAGCGCCGGGCGGCGGGCCCCCTGCTCGCGCAGGTGCTCCAGCAGCAGTTCGGTGACCGGGCCGCCGCGCAGGTCGACGTACGGGGCGTCCGGTCGCGAGGACACCTCGCGGCCGAGCGCCACGTACGGCAGGCCCCGCTCGCGCAGCTGCGCGACGGCCGGGTCGTCCTCACCGGGCTCGACCACGATCGCGCCGTCGATGTCGAGGGAGTGCAGCGCCGATCCGGACTGCACGGGCGGGACCAGGACCAGGGCGTAGCCGTGCATCATGGCGCGTTCGGCAGCGGCGGCGGCGATCTCCATGTAGAAGCCGAGCCGGGAGGGGCCGGCGGCCACCGCGAAGGGCATCGAAGAGGCGAGGGCGATGGCCTTGGCCTGGCCCTGGCGCAGACGCTGGGCGCGCAGATTGGGCCGGTAGCCGAGTTCGGCGGCGGTCTGCTTGATGCGTTCGCGGGTCCGGGGATCGACCTTGCCCAGCCCGTTCAGGGCATGGGAGACGGTCGTCGGCGACACCGAGGCGGCCCGGGCGACGTCGGCGATCGTCGGGTTCCGCCTGCGGGGACCGGCGGCGGAAGCAGAACCGGAAGCGGAAGCGGAAGCGGAAGCGGAACCGGAACCGGAACCGGAACTGGCCATCGACGGAAACGCTCCTCACTCGGTCGGGACGCTGCCATCTTCGCCGACCGGCCCGCCTTCCTCCAGCCCCTCCCGCCGAAGCCCGGCCCACCGCGCGACCACGGCCTGCACCACACGCTGTTGACACCGCGGCAAGGCGCCCGGCCAGAAAGATGATCACCTTATACTTCTGCGGCTCGACCACCGCGGGGTCGTCGGGAGGGGACACGGGGGGCCGGGATGGAGCTGCGGGACATCGAGATCTTCCTGATGCTGGCCGAGGAGCTGCACTTCGGCCGGACCGCCGAGCGGCTCCGGGTCTCCCAGGCCCGGGTCAGCCAGGCCATCAGGAAGCAGGAGCGGCGCATCGGCGCCGCACTGTTCGAGCGCACCAGCCGCACCGTGCGCCTGACCGACGTCGGCCGCCAGCTGCGCGACGACCTGCAGCCGGTCTACGCCGGCCTGCACGACTCCCTGGAACGCGCCCGGCTCGCCGCCCGCGGCGTCACCGGCCGGCTCCGTGTCGGCATGATGCCGTTCAATCTCGCCGACCTGCACTTCTACTGGAAGGAATTCCGCTCGCGGTACCCGCAGTGGGAGCTGGAGGTCCGCCAGATGGTGTACACCGATCCGTTCGGCCGGCTCCGCAACGGCGAGCTGGACGTCCTGGTCGTCTGGCTGCCCGTGGAGGAGCCGGACTTCACTGTCGGCCCGGTCATGTTGACGGACCCCCGGATCGTCGCCGTGACAGCCGACCACGAGCTCGCGCAGCGGACGTCGGTGCGGCTCGAGATGTTCGCCGACTTCCTGCACACCATGCCGCCCGACGTCCCGGACTACTGGGAGGACGGCTACCTTCCCTTCCACACGCCCCGGGGCCGGACGATCGAGCGCGGCCGGCCCGTGACCAACGCGGAGGAGCTGATCAACCAGGTCGGCATGGGCGAGATCATCCACGGCTTCCCCAGCCACGTCACCCGGCACTGGGGCATGCCGAACATCCGCTGGATACCCGTCCCCGACCTGGCGACCCTGTCCTACGCCCTGGTCTGGCGGACCGATGCCGAGAACGAGCCGATCCGCGCCCTCGCCGACACGGTCCGCGAACTCGGCACGTTCCGGTTCTGACGCGCTGGGCCGGTGGTCAGACGGCAGGCTGCCGCAGACCGGCCGACCGCTGGGCGGCGACCGCGTCGATCGCGGCGGCCACGATGCCGGCATCCTCGGCGAGGAGCCGCGCAGGGTGGCCGGTCGCGGTGGCGAAGACGGTGACCTGGGCGTTGCTCGCCGCGGCCTGCGCGGCGGCAGCCCGCATCCGCAAGGCCCCCGGACACCGACTGCTCCGGACGACGAACACGGTCGGGCAGCGCAGGGCCGCGAAGTCGGCCACGAGACCGCCGTTGACCTCGTCCGTGGCGATGACGACCTCCGCCCTCTGCCGGGGGGACAGCCCGGCGCCGCCGCCGAGCAGGGCCACGACCCGGCCGAGCCCGCCGGATCCGCGCAGCCGCTGTCGTACACGGTTCTTGCCTCCCTCGTCGAACAGTGAGACCGGGTAGGCCCCGTCGACGAGGACCAGACCGCCGACGAGTTCCGGGTACTCCGCCGCGTAGCACACCGCGATCGTCGCCCCGTGGGACCAGCCGACCAGCACCGGCCGCTCGAGCACCGTCGCCTCGATCACCCGGTCGACGTCGTCGATCGCCCCCCGCACCGAGTAGTCGGCGCAGCCACCCGCCCCGCCGCTCGTCCGACCGTCGAACCTGACGGTGCGGTACCTGTCGTCGCCGAGGCGGCTGATGACGCGGTCCCACTGCCGCCGCGTGGAGAAGCCACCGTTCAGGAAGAGCAACGGCGGTCCGTCGCCGAAGGAGTCGACACCGCGCAGGCGGGTGTCGACCGCCGCAACCGTGAACTCTCGTGACATGCGGGCGGGCCTTTCGTGTCTCAGGGTGATGAAGTCGGCCGATACGGGCCGGTGCGTCAGCCGGCGGCGGGAAGGTCGGTTTCGACGGCCGTGGTGTGCTGGCCGACGGCGATGAGCCATCGGCCGTCGGTCTTCGTCATGACGTGGACGGCGGTGCCCGGTGCGACGCCGGGGTGGGCGGCCACCAGGGCGGCCCAACGGCGCCCGGCCGCACTGGACTTCCGGCACCCGCTCGGGGCGGCGCTCCCGTCCCGGTGTCGGCGCAGCAGCTCGTCGAGCAGCTCGCCGTCACGTGTGACCGGCCGGTGCCGGATCCTGACCGCGGCGACGTCCGGCCGGATGAACTGGATGTACTCGGTCTCGAAGGTCGAGGTCAGCGCCTGTCCGACCGTGCCGGGCAGAACCCGGCGGGTGAAGGCGCCGATCTCCTCGATGCCGGTCAGCGCGGTGCCGTACGGGACCGAACAGAGCGCGTCGTGCCGGAACAGCTCCACGAACGCGTCGGGTTGCGCGCTCTGCTGGGCGTCTTCGAGCCGGGCGACCAGCGCCACGATGGCGTCCACGTCCTCCTGGGCAACGGCGACACCGGCGACGTGTGGCTTCATCAACCCCTCCTCACCAGGTGCCGGTGAGTGCGCGGGTGCCCCGGGTGCCCCACGGGTCGAGCGCCTCGTACGCCGGTCGCCACCGGTGCACGTACGCGTGCCGCGCGGGTTCCGGCAGGATCTGGGCCAGCACGGAGGCGACGGTCCGCGCGTCGGCGCCGTCCAGGAGCCAGGGCAGGAGCCGGGCCGCGTCGGGTTCGATCCGCCGGGCGTGGGCGCGCCCGAACAGATCCCACTGCTCCTGGCTCAAGACGCTCCGGACCAGCGGGAAGACGGCCTCCTCCTCGTGGTCGAGGTGCTTGTCCAGGCCGGTGACCAGGGACCCGGTGAGTTCGCCGAGGAGGTCGAGGCCGACGTCGGGGTCGGCGAGCGCCTCGTCGATCGCCCCGACGAGGGAGACGAGCGCGGCGTGCTCGGCCTCGATCGCCTCCAGCCGCGTCAGGTCGAAGGGACGGCCGACCAGGCCCCGGCGCAGCGGGGGCCACAGCGCTTCGTCCTCGGCCGTCTGGTGGGCGTGCAGGGCGCTCCGGAACATTGCCCAGCCGGGGGCCGTCCGCAGGACGTGCCGGGGATCGGGGTGAGGGCGGGCGGTGGCCCGAGCCAGCTGCCGCAACTCCCTCCGCAGTGCGCCGTGCACCGTGTACGTCACGGTCATGTCGAGCCTGTCGCTCACGTCTGTCCGACTCCTGGTACCGAGGATGGCTGGGTGAGCCAGGTTCAAGCGGTGACGGCATGACCCGCCCCTGGCACGAAACAGCCTCCTCCGGCACCACCGCCCGATCAACGCAGACTTGCTGCGTTGATCGATAACCCAGCGGTTATCGCGGTGCGGGACCGCCGTGTACGGCCGGCCCACAACGCAAGGGGTGCGACGGACACCACTCCGCCGCACCCCGTTCACCACGCGCCGCCGGGCCCCTCATGCCCGGCGGCACCACCGGGTCCCTCAGCAGTCCCGGTCGTATGTGTGGAACCCCCGGCCGTCTCACGGCCGGCAGCGGGCTCAGTGGAACTGCTCTTCCTCCGTGGAGCCGGTCAGCGCGGTGGTGGAGGAGGCGGGGTTGACGGCGGTGGAGACCAGGTCGAAGTAGCCGGTGCCGACCTCGCGCTGGTGCCTGACCGCGGTGAACCCGTGCTCCTGCGCGGCGAACTCGCGCTCCTGCAGGTCGACGTACGCCGTCATGCCGTGCTCGGCGTATCCGCGGGCGAGGTCGAACATGCCGTGGTTGAGCGAGTGGAAGCCGGCCAGGGTGACGAACTGGAACTTGTAGCCCATGGCACCGAGTTCACGCTGGAACTTGGCGATCCGGTCATCGTCCAGGGCGGCCTTCCAGTTGAAGGACGGCGAGCAGTTGTAGGCCAGCATCTTGTCCGGGTACCGGGCGTGGATCGCCTCGGCGAACTCGCGGGCCCGGGCCAGGTCCGGGGTGCCGGTCTCCATCCAGACGAGGTCCGCGTACGGGGCGTAGGCGAGGCCGCGGGAGATGACCGGAGCCATGCCGTTCTGCACCCGGTGGAAGCCCTCCGCCGTGCGCTCGCCGGTGGCGAACTGCGCGTCGCGCTCGTCGACATCGCTGGTCAGCAGGTTCGCCGCGAGGGCGTCCGTGCGGGCGATGACGAGGGTGGGGGTGTCCGCGATGTCGGCGGCCAGGCGGGCCGCGTTGAGGGTGCGGACGTGCTGGGAGGTCGGGACGAGGACCTTGCCGCCGAGGTGGCCGCACTTCTTCTCGGAGGCCAGCTGGTCCTCGTAGTGGATGCCCGCCGCACCCGCCGCGATCATGGCCTTGGTCAGCTCGAAGGCGTTCAGCGGGCCGCCGAAGCCCGCCTCGGCGTCGGCGACTATCGGCGCCAACCAGTCCGTGGTGTCGGTGCCGCCCTCCGCCGTCGCGATCTGGTCGGCCCGCAGCAGCGCGTTGTTGATCCGACGGACCACCTGGGGGACCGAGTTGACCGGGTACAGGGACTGGTCCGGGTAGGTGTGTCCGGCCTGGTTGGCGTCCGCGGCCACCTGCCAGCCGGACAGGTAGATCGCCTGCAGCCCGGCGCGCACCTGCTGCACGGCCTGGCCGCCGGTCAGCGCGCCGAGCGCATGGACGTAGTCGAGCTCGTGGAGCCGGCGCCACAGCCGCTCGGCCCCGCGCCGGGCCAGGGTGTGCTCCTCGCGGACGCTGCCGGAGAGCCGGACCACGTCCTGCGCCGAATACGTGCGCTCGATGCCCGCCCACCGCGGGTCCGTGGCCCACCGCTGCTTCAGCTGCTCGGCCGCCGCCGTCGTGTCCGTGTCTGCCATGACCGTCACCGTCCGTCTCCGTGCGTCGCGTCTGCCAACGGGCCCGCCCCTCACGGCGAGAGGCTGGCACTCTGTGCCTTGATCGGGTCAGCGTGCGGGCCGGGTCCCGACGGTCGTCCTCAGTGCCGGGGCCTATCGGGCCGCAGGACAGACTCTGGCAGCGGCACGCAGTGTCATCAATGAGGTACGTCTGCCAAGTTCTGCGAATCTTCCGCGGCGGAATTGCCAAGTTTGCAAAGGCTGGAAACGGCAGAACCGCGCATACCCTGGAGCTCGAACGAGGGCGAAGGAGCGGCCGGTGGGCAAGACCTACGCGGGAGCGCGGCTGCGGCGGCTGCGCGAGGAGCGCCGGATGAGCCAGGCCGAGCTCGCCCGGGTGCTCGGCATCTCCCCCAGCTACCTGAACCAGATGGAGCACGACTCGCGTCCGCTGACCGTGCCGGTCCTGCTGCGGCTGACCGAGGCGTTCGGCGTCGACCCCGGGTTCTTCTCCGAACGGGACACCAGCCGCCTCGTCGCCGACCTGCGCGAAGCCCTGGCCAACGAGGTGGCCGAGGCCCGCGTCTCCCCCTCCGACCTGGCGGAACTGGCCACCCGGATGCCCGCCGTCGCCTCCGTCCTGCTGGACCTGGGCCGCCGCAGCCAGCTCCTGGCCGAGCGTCTCGCGGACACCGCGGACGGGCGCGACGTCAGCCCGAGCGCCGCACCGCGCTCACCGCACGAGGAGATCCGCGAGTTCTTCTACCGGCGCCGCAACTACCTGCACGACACCGATCTCGCCGCCGAGGGGCTCGCCCGGGACATCGGCATCCGCCCCGGAGAGGTCGTCCGGGTGCTCGCGAGCCGTCTCACCGACCGGCACGGGGTCCGCCTGGCGTCCGACTCCGACCGACTGCACCACTACGACGGCCGGACGCGTGTCCTGCACCTGTCCGGCCGGCTCCGCCCCGGCCAGCAGGCGTTCCGGATGGCCACCCAGCTGGCCCTGCTGGAGTACGGCGACGAACTGGACCGCCTGGCCGCCGAGGACTTCCCACCCGGCTCCCCCGCGCACGGGCTGGCCCGGATCGGGATCGCGAACTACTTCGCCGCCGCGGTGGTCCTCCCGTACCAGGCCTTCCACACGGCCGCCGAGGAGTTCCGCTACGACATCGAACGCCTCACCGACCAGTTCGGCCTCGGCTACGAGACCGTCTGCCACCGCCTGAGCACCCTCCAGCGGCCCAGGCTGCGCGGGGTGCCGTTCTCCTTCGTCCGTGTCGACCGGGCCGGCAACATGTCCAAACGCCAGTCCGCCACGGGATTCCACTTCTCCCGCGCCGGCGGCACCTGCCCCCTGTGGAACGTCTATGAGGCCTTCGCCTCCCCCGGCCGCATCCACGTCCAGATCGCCGCCATGCCCGACGGGCAGCGCCACCTGTGGACCGCCCGGGCCGTGACCCGCCACCGCGGCGGCTGGGGCGAGCCCGGCAAGACCTTCGCCATCGGCCTCGGCTGCGAGATCCGGCACGCCTCCCGGCTCGTGTACTCCGACGGCCTCGACCTGGACAACGCCTCCGCCGCCACCCGCATCGGCATGGGCTGCCGCCTCTGCGAACGCCTCGACTGCCCCCAGCGCGCCGTCCCGCCCCTCGGCCGCCCCCTCGCCGTCGACGAGAACAGCAGCACCTTCATCCCCTACCCCGTTGCACAGGACCCGGCAGCGTGGGGGTGATCCCCACGGGCCCGCCGGGATGGCCGAAACACTTCCGTGGCGGGCCCACTTGGCGGGCGCGGTTGTTTGGCGAACGCCCGACCGAGTAGGCGTACATCCGTGCGCCCACCGATTTCAGTCGTGCTCTGGCTGCCTCTGGTCCGGACGTGGACACCCCGTACGGATCGTCCGCCGACGACGCCGCCGCGCCACGCGGCGTCCCCCTCGACCCCAGGAGCACCATGACCCCGGTTCTCTTCGTCTATGCCAAGGGCGGCCCCCCTCTGGAGTACGGGATCCCGAGGATCGCCGCCCACGCCGAGGTGCACGTCCTGGCGCTCGCGCCGCTGCCTCGAACCACCGAGTCGGTGTGGCTGCCCCGGTGCGCGTCGGTCACCACGGCCATGCCGTGCGAGGGGGTGGAACTGGTCGATCTGATCTGCTCCCACGCGGGCCGCGTCGGTGCCGCGGCGGTGCTGACCCTGTCGGAGTACGCAGTGGTGGCCGTCGCCCACGCGAGCCTGCGGCTCGGTCTGCGCGGCGCCGGCGAACGGGTCGCGGGGGCCCGGGACAAGCGTCTGATGCGCCGGGTCTGGCGCGACGCCGGCGTGCCCGTGCCGGGATTCGCGGAGGTCCACGCTCCGCAGGACATCGCGACCGCTTTCAAAACCCTGAGGCCGCCGCTCCTCCTGAAGGCCGCCTGGAGCGCGGGTTCCACGGCCCATCTCACCGTGTGGAACGAGCAGCAGGCCGAGGAGGCCTGGAAGACCGGGCGCTCCGTCATGGAGGCGTCCTCCGCGCACGGTTACGCGGAACTGCACGCCGCGGACGAGGGCGTCAGCGATTTCCTGCTGGAGGAGATCGTGACCGGAGACGCCTCCGACTGGTTCGACGGGGCCGGTTGGGGCGACTACGTCAGCGTGGAGGGCATCGTCGCCGACGGCCGCTACCACCCGTTGTGCATCACCGGGCGGATGCCGACCGTCGCGCCCTTCACCGAGCGGGCGAGCCTGGCTCCGGCTGCCCTCCCGGAAGCGTCGCAGCGCCGGATCGAGGAGGTGTCGCGGGCGGCCGTCGACGCCCTCGGACTCGACACCTGCGCCACCCACACCGAGATCAAACTCGGCGCGGACGGAGCCGTGTGGTTGATCGAGACCGCGGCCCGCTTCGGTGGCGTGATGACCACCCGGCAGGTGGAGACCGTCTTCGGGCTCGACATGATCGGCATGCTGACGCGTCAGTTGCTCGGCCGGGACGTCGCCTACCCCGAGCGGATGCTGACCGAGGGCGAGGGCGCCGCCGGATCCCTCGTCGTCCTCGCCGTCGACCCGGAGGGCCGGCCCTGGACCGAGCTCCCGGCGTGGGACTTCGAGGCGGTCGACTGGCCCGCCCTGGTTGCGCCGGGATCCCGGGTGGAGCTGGTGCGCGAACACAGTCTCGCGCCGGGCAGCCCGGTCCCTCCGTACGAGGAGGCGGGAGGGGCCAATTCCATGGCCGCACTCTGCTTCCTCAGCGCCGGGTCCGCGTCGGAGCTGCTGGCCGACTGCGGCCGCATCCTCGCGGCCCTGCCGAACGCCCTCAGCGCCAGGTCCGCCGAACCCTCCGCCGTGTCCGCCGACAGCACGACGCCCGGGAGCACCGCATGACGAACGCCGGCACCATCCCCCCCGCTCCGTCCCCCGGGAGCGCCGCCGTGGGCGCCCAGCTCACGCTCCCCCTGTTCGAGCAGTTGGCCGGGGTGCTGGGCGGGCACCCGTACGTGAAGGTCGTCGTGGACCGGGACCAGGGCCTCTGGCACGTCCTCGACAGCGCCGTGCACTCCTTCCACGTCAACTACATAGCCACCGAGATCCAGGGGCTGACCCTGGACCAGCTCGACGCCGAACTCGACCGCTTCAACCACGACGTCTACCAGGACCCTGCGCGACGCTTCCTGCTCGGCATCCTGTCACTGCACTCACGGGGCGGCCCGGAGCAGGACGAGCCGTTCATGGTCCTGGAGACGACCGAGGCCGACACCATGGGCGCGGACCTGTTGATCGAGTTCCACGCCTTCGTACGGGCCTACCTCGATCCCGCACTGGAACTGCTGGTGAAGCCGGCCAACCACGGCCAGGAGAACGCCCTCGCGACCGTGCCGGAGACCGTGGTGCCCCGTGCACGGGGTCACGCGCTCGGGGCGACCGCGCCCTTCGTACCGTTGACGCTCGCCTCGGCCACCGGCCGGCTCCGCGCCTTCGCCTCGGGCGAGGAGTACCTGGCCGCCCGCGCGGACCTGACCTGGTACGACATCGTCGCCATGCCGGTGGTCCCCGACGACATCCCGCGGCTCGCCGGTCTGGTGAACGCGCTGCCGACCACCCCGCTGTCGCACACCAACATGCTGGCGGCCGGCTGGGGCATCCCCAACGCCATCGTCCGCGGAGTCCTCGACACGATCGCCGACGAGAAGCTGGACGGTGCCTGGGTCCGATACGAGGTCACCGCCGACGGGTTCGTCATCGAGCGGGCCGAGGAGCCGCCGGACCTCTCCGAACCGACGTGGCACACGCAGCGGGTCCGTCTCGACGCGCCGCACGTGGCGGACGTACCGCTCGTACCGCTGTCCGCATTGCGCGCCGGCGACCGGAGCCGCTACGGCACCAAGGCGGCCAACCTCGGGGAACTCCACCACGTGCTGCGCCACGGCTCGTCCCGGCTGACCGGCTACTACTCCGTGCCCCGCCCGCCCAGGGCCGACCTGCTCGGCCACCTGGCCGGCCGGCTGCGCATGCCCCAGGACGCCGATCCGGCCCAGTACGCGGGCGAGTTCCTGGCCCGGCACGTCCGGGCGCCGGCCGGCATCGCCGTCCCCTTCTCCGTCCAGCAGCGCTTCCTGGGCTCCTCTCCGGCCGTGCAACAGAGCATCGGCAAACTGAAGATGGCCCTGGAGCTGGGCGCCATGGACGCCGTGGACACGGTCTGCGTCCAATTGCAGCACCTGGTGCGCACCCTGCCGGTACCCGAGGACCTGGTGCGCACCCTGGACACCCAGCTGGTCGAGCACCTGGCAGGCACGAGCCGCTTCGCCGTACGGTCCTCCTCGAACGCCGAGGACCTGCCGGGCTTCTCCGCGGCCGGGATCTACGAGTCCCACACCAAGGTCACCGACCTGCCGGGCCTGCTGGACGCCATCCGCCAGGTGTGGGCCTCATTGCTCTCCCCACGCAGCGTGCGGCTGCGCCATCAGGCCGGCATCTCCCTGGACGACACCTACATGGGGGTGATCGTCCAGCGCTACGAACCGTCCCCGCTCGGAGGCGTCATGGTCACCTGCAATCCGACCAACCGGGCCGACTTCCGCAACGTGTACCTCAACTGTGCGCACGGGTCCACGGCCGATGTCGTCGACGGCCGGACGATGCCCCTGCAGTACCTGTACAACACGGTCGAGGGCGGCGGCCGCACGATCTCGCTGGGCGCGGCCGCCGAGGACCTGCCGCAGGAGACGCGGGCGCACCTGGGTCGGCTGGCGCTGGCGGGCCGCCTGCTCCAGTCCCATTTCGCCACGGACTACACCTTCGCGGGGCCGCTCGACATCGAATGGCTGCTCGGGCCGGGAGGCACCCTCCACATCCTCCAGCTCCGGCCGTACAGCGCCTGACCTGTCCGTACTTCCCGCGTACGGCCCCACCCGAAGGTCATCCCCATGCCCATCTCCCTGCGTGCGCGTGTGAAGCGCCGCGTCCGTCCGCCCGCCGCGGTGCTCCGCGTGATACGGCTGAACAACGGGTTCCAGTTGTTGTTCAACCTGTTGTGGTGGATGCCGGTCTTCTACCAGTACCAGAGGCAGGCAGGCCTGTCGGACAGCCAGATCTTCGGCATCCAGAGCGTCTACTACGTGGCGTTCTGCCTGCTGGAGATCCCCACCGGCTTCATCGCCGACCGCATCGGACAGCGCCGCTGCATGCAGCTCGGGGCGGCCGCGATGACCGCGGCGAACCTGCTCCCGGTCGTCTCGCCGTCCTTCGCGGGCTTCATGGCGCACTTCCTGGCCGTCGCCACCGCCCGCTCGCTGGTGTCCGGGGCCTCCAGCGCCTACCTGTACGAGTACCTGCACGAGCACGCTGCGGACGCCCACTACGTCCAGGCCGAGGGCACCGCCCGGGCGCTCGGCCTCTGGGCGAAGATCGCCTGCTGGCCCCTGGTCGGCATGGTGATGCACGTCCGACACGAGGCCCCTTACGTGCTGACCGCCCTCTCCGCCCTCGGTTCGCTGACCTGCGCCGCGGCCCTCCCGGCGATCGCGGCGCCCCACGGGGGCGTCCATCCGCCCGCGAAGCGCGACGGGCTCCTCGCATCGGGCCGCCAGGCCGTACAGGTGCTCGGAACGGCACGTTCCCTCGGGCCGTTGATGGTGCAGGGCGTGGCCGTGTTCACCCTCGCCCGCATCTGTCAGGTCAACCTCTTCCAACCGCTGCTCCTCGAAAAGGGCCTCCCCGTCACCGACCACGGTGCGGTGCTGTCGGCGATGACGGTTGCCGAGGCCGTGGGATCGGCCAGAACCGGCTGGTTGCGCAGCCGAACGTCCGACACCACCGCTGTGACCGTCCTCAGTGTGGTCATGGCACTCACGCTCGCGGCCACCACGTTGACGGGGAAGCCGGGCACGGTCCTGTGGCTGTGCGTGTTCGCCGCCGCGGCGGGCCTGGCGTACCCGGTGCAGCGCAATCTGATCAACGCGGCCATCCCGCCGACCCCTTACCGGGCAACCCTGTTGTCGGTGGAGTCCATCGTCGATCGCGGCGTGTGTGCGCTGGTCGCGCTGGCCGTCGGTGCCTACCTGGCGGCGGACCGTCTCGACGCGCTCCTCGTGCACGCGGCGGTGGGCACCTGTCTGCTGCTGCTCGTCGTGGACGTCGTCCTGGCTCGGCTGCGGCGCGCCGGGCGGCGGCCGGAGGCCGGTCAGCCCTGATACGGCGGGACGGCCGCGACGGCCCGGCCGTCATCCGGTGTGTCCCGCCCCGCCGCCGTCACCGGCGAGGGCGGACAGGACCCGGTCGGGGGTCAAGGGCAGTTCGCGCAGGCGCCGGCCGGTGGCCTGGCTCACGGCGTTGCCGATGGCCGCCGCGGCGCCGACGATGCCGATCTCCCCGATGCCCTTGCTGCCCATCGGGTTGAGGTGCTTGTCGTGCTCGTCGATCCAGTGGGCCTCGATGGCCGGGACGTCGGCGTTCACCGGCACGTGGTAGGTGGCCAGGTCGCGCTCCGCGAAGTCGCCGAACGCCGGGTCCAGGCAGCCGTGTTCGGTCAGCGCCATGCCCAGCCCCATCACCATCCCCCCGATGAACTGCGAGCGGGCCGTACGGGGGTTGAGGATGCGCCCGGCGGCGAAGACGCCCAGCAGCCGGCGGACCCGTACCTCTCCGGTGACCGTGTCCGCCTGGACCTCGGCGAAGTGCGCCCCGAACGCATGGCGCGCGTACGGTGACTTCTGCTTCGCCGACTGGGTGGTGTCGGCGGACGCGGAGAGCCCCGCTTCGGGCAGCTGTCCTTGGTACCGGGCCAGCCGGAGGGTCAGGGCGGTGCACGCGTCGTGTACCGCCCAACCCCAGGACGCCGTCCCGGTGGAGCCCCCGGCGACGGGGCCGGCCGGCAGCGCGCTGTTCCCGAGGGAGAGGGAGACGGCGTCGAGCGGGACGCGCAGGACGTCGGCGGCGATCTGGGAGAGCACCGTACGGGCGCCGGTCCCGATGTCGGTGGCGTTGACCTCCACGACGTAGCTCCCGTCGGGGCGGGCGTGGGCCCGGGCGCCGGCGGGGGCGATGTACACGGGGTAGGTGGCGGCGGCCACGCCGCACCCGATGAGGAGCGGCCCCTCCCGCAGGGGCGGCCGGCGGCCGGGCCAGCCGAAGCGGCTCGCGCCCTCGCGCAGGCACTCCACGAGGTGGCGGCTGCTGAAGGGGCGGCCGCTGTCGGGTTCGGTGGCCGGGTCGTTGCGTACGCGCAGCTCGACGGGGTCCATGCCGAGGGCGTCGGCCAGCTCGTCCATGGCCGACTCCAGGGCGTACATGCCGGGGGTCTCGCCGGGGGCCCGCATCCAGGAGGGGGTGGGCACGTCGAGCGCGGTGACGCGGTGGGTGGTGCGGCTGTCCCGGACGGCGTACATCACCCGGGCGGGTACGGCGGCCTGCTCGACGAACTCGCGCACCTGCGAGGTGTGCGTGGTGACCTCGTGGGTGAGGGAGGTGAGGGTGCCGTCCGGGCGGGCCCCGAGCCGGACGCGGTGCAGGGTGGGCGCACGGTGGCCGACGGTCGCGGCCATGTGCTGCCGCGGCAGGGCCACGGTGACGGGGCGTCCGCAGTGCCGGGTGGCCATGACGGCGAGGACGACGTGGGGGCGCGGTGTGCCCTTGGA
The DNA here is from genome assembly GCF_040636955.1 of Streptomyces sp. NPDC032472. Classification (NCBI taxonomy): domain Bacteria; kingdom Bacillati; phylum Actinomycetota; class Actinomycetes; order Kitasatosporales; family Streptomycetaceae; genus Streptomyces; species Streptomyces sp. NPDC032472. Next base: position 12,011 of record NZ_JBEZVK010000071.1, on the reverse strand, counting down.
GCCGAATCCGCCGCCCACGTGCTCGGCCAGGACGGTGACCCGGTCCTCCGGCAGCCGGAACAGTCCGGCCAGGACAGCGCGCACCACCGTGGTGCCCTGGCAGGAGTCGTACACGGTGAGGTGGCCGCGTCCGGCGTCCCACTCCGCGGTGGCGGCGTGGGGCTCCATCGCGTGGTTGTGCAGTGGCGGCACCGAGTAGTGGACGTCGACACGTACGGGCGCGGCGGCGAACGCCGCGTCCGGGTCGCCCTGCTCGCGGTGCGCGGGATAGCCGCCGTTGACCTCCTCGGGGGTGTACAGGCCGGGGTGTCCCTCGTGCAGGGTGACGTCGTGCGGCTCGGCCTCGTACGTGACGCGCACCGCGTCGGCGGCGGCCCGGGCCCCCTCCAGGGTGTCGGCGATGGCCAGCGCCACGTACCACCCGCGGTGCGGTACCCGCAGGTCCTGGAGCAGTTGGAGGGTGGGGTCGTCGGAGGGGCACAGTCGCGGTGCGTCGTACGGGGTGAGGACGCCCAGTACGCCGGGCAGGGCCAGGGCGGCGGCGGTGTCGACGGCGGTGATCCGGCCGCGGGCGATCGTCGCGGGCACCGGCCAGGCGTAGGCCCGTTGCGGCAGGTGCTGTTCGGCGGCGTAGCGGGCGGTGCCGGTTACCTTCTCCCGGCCTTCCCGCCGCGGGACGGGGGCACCGAGGGAGGCCTGGACGGTGGTGTCGAGGGTGGCGGAGGTGGGGCTCATCGTGGTCCTGTTCCTGGTCGGTGGCGCCGCTCACGGCGTGGCGGGCGAACCGGGGTGCGCACCGGCCAGCGTGGCGACGGCGTCACAGGCGAGGTTTCGGGCGAGCGGGATCTTGTACGCGTTGTCGCGCAGGGGCTCGGCCCGGGCGAGTTCCGCGTCGACGGCCGCGCGGACGGTGTCGGGGTGCGGCTCGGCGCCGGTCAGCCGCGCCTCGGCCGTGGTGGCCCGCCAGGGCCGGTGGGCAAGGCCGCCGAAGGCGAGGGCGATCCGGCGTACGCGGCCGTCGTCGAGTTCGAGGACGACGGCGACCGACGCGAGGGCGAAGGCGTACGAGGCACGTTCGCGGGCCTTGCGGTAGAGCGAGACGGCGCCGGGCGCCGCGGCGGGCAGGAGCACCCCCGTGATGATCTCTCCGGGGCCGATGACGGTGTCCTGCTCGGGGTGGTCACCGGGCAGCCGGTGGAACTCGGTGGCCGCGACGGTGCGGGTGGTGTCCCGTCCGCCGTACAGCTCGACTCGGGCGTCCAGCGCGGCGAGGGCCACGGCCATGTCGGAGGGGTGGGTGGCGATGCAGTGCTCGGAGTGTCCTAGGACCGCGTGGTCGCGGTGGATTCCGTCGCGGGCCCCGCAGCCGCTGCCGGGTTCGCGCTTGTTGCACGGCTTGGAGGGGTCCTGGAAGTAGGCGCAGCGGGTGCGCTGGAGCAGGTTGCCGCCGGTGGTCGCGACGTTGCGCAGTTGGCCGGAGGCGCCGGCGAGCAGTGCCTGCCCGAGCAGCGGGTAGCGGGTGCGCACCCGTGGGTCGGCGGCCAGGTCGCTGCCCCGGACCGTGGCACCGACGCGCAGGCCCCCGTCGGGAAGTTCGGTGATCTCCTCCAGGGGGAGCCGGGAGATGTCGATGAGGGCGGTGGGGGTCTCGACGCCCAGTTTCATCAGGTCCACGAGGTTGGTGCCGCCGCCGAGGTAGCGGGAGCCGGGGTGCGCGGCGTAGGCCTCGGCGGCCTCCTGGAGGCTGGTGGCGCGTACGTAGGCGAAGGGCTTCATGCGATCACGTCCGCGCCGGTCCTGGTGGCCGCGCCGGCCGCGCCGGCGTCGGCGACGGCCCGGACGATCGCGGGGTAGGCGCCGCAGCGGCACAGGTTCCCGCTGAGCCGTTCCCTGATCTCCTCGGCGGTCAGCGCGACGGGCCCGGCCTTGGGCGCGGTGGCGGTGACGTGCGAAGGGTGTCCTGCGGCGGCCTCGCGGAGCGCGCCGACGGCGGAGCAGAGCTGGCCGGGGGTGCAGTAGCCGCACTGGAAGGCGTCGTGTTCGATGAAGGCGCGCTGGAGCGGGTGGAGGGCGCCGTCGGGGGCGGCGAGGCCTTCCACGGTGGTGATCTCACAGCCGTCGAGGGCGACGGCGAGCAGCAGACAGCTGTTGGCGCGCCGGCCGTCCACGAGGACGGTACAGGCGCCGCACTGCCCGTGGTCGCATCCCTTCTTGGCGCCGGTCAGGTCCAGGTGCTCGCGCAGGGCGTCGAGGAGCGTGACGCGGTGGTCCAGGTCGAGGTCGTGGTGGACGCCGTTGACGCGCAGGGTCACGCAGGAGCGGGCGGCACCGGCGACCGCGTCGTCCGGTGTGCGCGACCCCGGTCCGGGGTCACCGCCGTGCGCCGGCCGGGGCGGGGGCGGGTCGGTTGCGTGGGCCACGACGAACTCCCTTGTCGTCCGTTGGGGGAGGGAACATCCGTCCCGTCGTCCAGCCTGACCCCTCTCACGCCCGCGCACGCGCCACGCCCCCGTCGGCCTCCTCATGCCTCCCCCGTACGGCCGAGGTCAGGTGAGTGTCCACGACGCCGGGCGTCCCGTCGTCGGCGCGTAGCGGTCGGCGGGATTCCCGGCGCTTCCCGTACGGAAGGGTCAGCCGGCGTGGACGTGCGGCCGGCGGGCCCGGTCGGGTTCGGCCTCGCGGATGACCTCGCGGGTGACGGGGGCGACCTCACCCTGACCGAAGAGGAAGAACCGGAAGAAGTTGGCCATCGGGTTGCCCTCGGTCCACTCGAAGTAGATGTGCGGCCGCTGCCCGGTCTCGTCCCGTACGTGCAGGAGCAGCGCGGCCAGGGCGTTGGGGATGCTGGAGCTCTCCAGGGTCAGGACCCGGTAGCGGTCGTGCAGGACTTCACCGCGCACGCGCATGCCGGATTCGAACTCCGATGCGTCCAGGACGGTGACCTCGACGAACATCACGTCGTCCTCGGAGGGGATGTCGTTGTCCGCGCGGATCTGCGCCTTCTTCTGCCGGTACTCCTCGAGGTCCCGGCTGTCGGGCTCGTTGGCGATGAAGCGGATCGTGCGGTTGGCGGTGTCGCGGATGAACCGCTGGGCCATGTCGTCGAACTCGATGTCCGTGACGCGCAGCTCGAAGACGCGGGCGAGGCGGGAGAGGAGGGAGAGCGCCATGATGCCGGCGATGAAACAGGCGCCGATCTTCACGCCGTCGGGGCGCTCGGCGACGTTGATGGCTGTGGTGTAGACGAAGACGGCGGAGATGACACCGAAGCCGATGGTCCACCCGCGCTCCCCGGCCCGGCGGGCTGCGATGGTCACGGCGACGGCCGCCGAGGTGATCAGGACGAGGACGCCGGTGGCGTACGCGCCGCCCTGGGCGTCGACGTCGGCGTTGAAGATCCAGGTCACCAGGAAGGCGACCAGGGTGAACACGATGACCATCGGGCGCAGGGCGCGGGCCCAGTGCGGGGCCATGCCGTAGCGGGGCAGGTAGCGCGGCATCAGGTTGAGCAGGCCGGCCATGGCCGAGGCGCCCGCGAACCACAGGATCAGGATGGTCGAGACGTCGTAGACCGTGCCGAACGCGGAGCCCAGGTATGCGTGGGCCAGGTACGCGAGGGCGCGGCCGTTGGCCTCGCCGCCCGCCTTGAACTGGTCGGCGGGAATCAGCAGAGTGGTGACGAAGCTGCTGGTGATGAGGAAGATGCTCATGATCACGGCTGCCGTGGTCAGCAGCTTCTTCGCACCCCGGATCCGGCCGGCTGGCTTCTCCGCGGTGTCCTCGGGGGAGCCCTCGACGTGCGGCATGACCGCGACCCCGGTCTCGAACCCGGACAGGCCCAGCGCCAGCTTGGGGAACACGACGAGCGCAATGGCGATCATCACGAACACGTTGCCGTGTTCGGTGAGCAGCGCCTGCTTCCAGTCGACGATGAGGTGCGGTTCGCTGATCACCTGCCACAGGCCGACGGCGATGACGACGACGTTGAGTGCCAGGTACGAGAAGACCAGGACCACGGCGACACCGATGGCCTCGCTGAACCCCTTGAGGAACACGCCGCCGAGGAGCGCGATCATGATCAGGGTGATCAGGACCTGGTGCCCGTTCAGGGTGCTGGTCAGATGCGGGTTCTCCACCAGGTGGGCGGTGGCGTCCGCAGCCGAGAGGGTGATGGTGATGAGGAAGTCGGTGGCGGCGAACCCCAGCAGGGTCAGCACGAACAGCTTCCCCTTCCAGAACGACAGCAGCTTCTCCAGCATGGCGATGGATCCCTCGCCGTGCGGGCTCTCCTCCGCGACCCTCCGGTAGACGGGCAGTGCACCGAAGAGCGTGAGCAGGACCAGCACGATCGTCGCCAGTGGCGACAGCAGCCCGGCGGCGAGCGCAGCGATACCGGGCTGGTAGCCCAGTGTGGAGAAGTAGTCGAGACCCGTCAGGCACATCACCCGCCACCACGGCCGTCCGTGCGGCTGGGCTGCCGCCTCCTTGGCGGCGGGCGAACTGTTCTCGGCGGTCAAGCCTTCCAGCAGCCACGCGCGCAGGCGCGAGGAGCGGGCAGGGGTGGCCATCGTGGGGCTCCCGTCGTACGGCAAAGAATCAGCCATCGACGTCGACAGCTGAGCCAGCGTACGCAGCAGGATCATTCATGCACGCGCGTGGGTCGATCCTGACGCTTCCTTAACGCGGACGAAGCCTCCTATGGCGTAGCAGGCATGGCCGCGACGGAGCCGGCCCCGACCCGCCCCGACCGGGGATCTCATCCCAGGCCGGGAAGGGTGGAGACCGGGAGGTCGATGAGCTTGGTGCCGACCAAGGGCAGGACGAGGCCGCCGGGGCCGTGGACGCCGAGGTTCCGGCGGAGCAGGTCGTGCGCGGAAGCCGGCGCGAAGGGCTGGAGCCCGGCCGGGGTCACCACCTCGGTCTCGGCCCGGCGCGGGTTCGTCCCTCCGCGAGGTTGGCGAAGAGGACCGTCAGCCAGAGCCAGACGCTGATCACCCAGGTGAAGAGCGACGGGTGGATGAGTGCCGACACCGTGGTCAGGCGGATCCGACGCCGACCACGGCACCGGCTTGCGTACCGGTCGCGTCAGGCCTCCGTCAAGGGCGCATCAGTGCGCATCGGACGTGACGCGGAATCGCAGGCGGCAGATCACGGCGTCGGTGTCCCGGCGGACCGCATGGGCGACGACGGAACCGCGCTGGTTCTGGAGCAGCCGCTGCCACAGCCGGGCCGGTTCGGTCTCCGGGATGAGCACGGTGACCTGGGCGTCCGGGTGGGTCCGCGTCAGCTCGCGCACGTAGCCGGACACAGGACGCCCGAGGGACCGGGTCTGGGAGGAGAGCTCGACCAGGTCCACGCCGGGCTTCCACAACTCCCAGTCCCGGCGCAGCGCTTCGGCAGCCTGCCGGTCCTCGGCGGCAGGGTGGGTGACGGTCACGGCGAGGACCTCGTCACCGAGGGAGCGTGCAGCGGTCAACGCCTGGCAGGTCAGTCGCGACAGTCCTGAAACGGGCACCACGACGAGGGATCGTGAGCGGTGCGGGGCCACCGGGATCCGGCCGAGCTCCAGCCGCTCGCCGATCTCGGCGTACGTGCGGTGGATCTTCTGGAAGCCGAGGACGAGCAGCGGCAGCGCCAGGGCGATCAGCCAGGCGCCCTCGGTGAACTTGGTGGCCGTGACGACGATGGCCGAGACCCCGGTGAGGAGGGCGCCGAAGCCGTTGAGGGCTGCCTTCGACCGCCAGCCGCGCGGGCGTTCGCCATACCAGTGGCGCACCATGCCCACCTGGCAGATGGTGAAGCCGACGAAGACGCCGATGGCGAAGAGCGGGACGAGGGTGTTGGTGTCGCCTCCGGAAGACACCAGCAGGACGGCGGAGACCAGCGCCAGCCACACCACGCCGTGGCGGTGGACCTGCCGGTCGGCCTTGAGCGTGAAGACGTGCGGCAGGTAGTTGTCCCGGGCGAGCAGGCTCATCAGGACCGGCAGACCGCCGAAGGATGTGTTCGCGGCCAGGGCCAGCAGCACCACCGTGGCGAACTGGACGACGTAGAAGGCCGCGTTGTGGCCGAAGGAGGCGTCCGCGAGCTGCGCGAGGACGGTGACGCCTTCGACGGGCTGGAGGTGGAAGCGGCCGATCAGCACCGACAGGCCGATCAGCATGACGCCCAGCAGGGCGCCGAGCGCGACCTCCGTGCGCTGGGCGCGACGGGCTGCCGGGGCCCGGAACGACGGCACGGCGTTGGCGACGGCCTCGACGCCGGTCAGGGCGGAACAGCCCGCCGCGAAGGCCCTCAGCAGGAGCAGCGCGCCAACGGTCGTGGCGCCCTCGCCGAGTACGGAAGCATGCCCGGCGGCGGAGGCCGTGCTGACGGGACCGTCCCGGAACAGCCCGACGGCGATCATCGCCAGGATCGAGCCGACGAACAGTGCGGTCGGAACCAGGAACGCCCTGGCCGAGTCGACGACACCGCGCAGGTTGACGGCGGTGACCAGCACGAGGACACCGAGGCAGATCCACACCCGCTCCCCGTACAGCTCCGGGAAGGCCGAGGTCAGGGCGGCCACGCCGGCCGTGACGGACACGGCCACGTTCAGTACATAGTCGAGGATCAGCGAGGCCGCGGCGACCAGACTCGTACGCCGGCCCAGGTGCCGCTTCGCGACCGCGTACGAGCCGCCGCCGTCCGGGAACGCGGCGATCACCTGGCGGTACGAGGCCACGAGCACGGCCAGCAGGGCCGCGATGGCGAGCGTCACCGGGAGGGTGAAACCCATCCCGTACGCGCCGGCCGCCGCCAGCACCAGCACGATCGACTCCGGCCCGTACGCCACGGACGCCATCGCATCGAGCGACAGTGCGGCAAGTCCCTGGAGGGCGGTCAGCTTGTACCGGTCCCCGACCCGCGACACGGGCATGGTCACGCCGGTATCAGGAGGCTCCTCCGTGCCGGGAGCCTCTCCCGTCGCCGCCGGCTTTCCCATCTGTATGGACATCTTCGCTGTTCCTCCGTTGGACAAAGTGAGGCCAGCGTCAGCACGGCACGGCGGGATGACCAGTGCTCTTGGCGAGATCCATACGCCGGGTGCCGCACTCTTCACGCACTCCTGACGCCGGTCGCGCCGGCCGCACAGGCCGGAGCCGCCCCGGACACCGCCGGCCTTCCCCACCAGGGCTGACCCACCGCTCCCCCGGCTCCCGCGTAAGGGCCCCGTTAAGAGTTCCCCGCGCCCCGTATGGACCTCGTCAAGGTCTCTCAACGCAGGGGTGAAGACACGGTTGTCTCGTCCTCGGCCACATGGCCGATAGACATCTTCCACTTCATCCAGGAGCTCACGGTGGCCGATCTGGCCTTCGTCGTCACCACGATCGCGGTCTTCGCGCTGGTGGCTCTCATCGCCCGGGGGGTGACCAAGCTGTGAACGCCGAAAGCATCGTCGGCCTCGTGGTGGCCGTCTGCCTGCTCGGATACCTCGTCCTCGCCCTCGTCAAGCCGGAGAGGTTCTAGCCACCGATGAGTCCCGTTCTCGCTGGTGTGCTCCAGCTCCTCGCGCTGATGGCCGCGCTCGCGCTGGCTTACCGCCCGCTGGGCGACCACATGGCACGCGTCTACTCCTCCGAGAAGCACCACAAGCCGGAGAAGTGGATCTACAAGGCGATCGGCGCCAACCCGACCGCCGAGATGCGCTGGCCCGCCTACCTCCGCGGTGTCCTCGCCTTCTCCGCGGCGAGCGTCCTCTTCCTCTACGCCCTCCAACGCGCCCAGGGCATCCTGCCCGGCTCGCTCGGCTTCTCCGCGATCGACCCGGACCAGGCCTTCAACACCGCCGCGTCCTTCGTGGCGAACACCAACTGGCAGTCGTACTACGGTGAGCAGGCCATGGGCCACGTCGTGCAGACCGGCGGTCTGGCGGTGCAGAACTTCGTCTCGGCCGCGGTCGGGATGGCCGTCGCGGTGGCCCTCGTACGGGGTTTCGCACGCTCCCGGACCGGTGAGCTCGGCAACTTCTGGGCCGACCTGGTCCGCGGCACCGTCCGGATCCTGCTGCCCATCGCCGTGATCGGCGCCCTCGTCCTGGTCGCCTGCGGCGCCATCCAGAACTTCGCCGGAATCCACGAGGTCGGCCAGTTCACGGGCGGCAGCCGGCAGTGGAACGGCGGGGCAGTCGCCTCACAGGAGGTCATCAAAGAGCTCGGCACCAACGGCGGCGGTTACTTCAACGCCAACTCGGCCCACCCCTTCGAGAACCCCAGCCCGTTCTCGAACCTCTTCGAGATCTTCCTGATCCTCGTCATCCCCTTCGCGCTGACCCGCACCTTCGGCCGCATGGTCGGAAGTCTGCGCCAGGGCTACGCGATCCTCGCGACGACGGCGACGATCTGGATCGGCTTCACCGCGCTGATGATGTGGACCGAATTCGCCCACCGCGGTCCGGCCTTCGACATCGCGGGCGGGGCGATGGAAGGCAAGGAGACCCGCTTCGGAGTCGGCGCCTCCGCGATCTTCTCGGTCGCCACCACGCTGACCTCGACCGGTGCGGTCAACTCCTTCCACTCCTCCTTCACCGGTCTCGGCGGCGGCATCCAGTTGCTGGGCATGCAGCTCGGTGAGATCGCGCCCGGTGGTGTCGGTTCCGGCCTCTACGGCATGCTGATCATGGCGATCATCGCGGTCTTCATCGCCGGCCTGATGGTCGGCCGTACGCCCGAGTACCTGGGCAAGAAGATCGGCACCCGCGAGATCAAGTTCGCGGCCTGCTACATCCTCATCACCCCGGCCCTCGTCCTCGGCTTCACGGCCGTGGCCATGGCCCTGCCCACCCCGGCGAACTCGATGACGAACTCCGGCGCGCACGGATTCTCGGAGATCCTCTACGCCTACACCTCAGGGGCCAACAACAACGGCTCGGCCTTCGCCGGCCTGAACGCCGACACGCAGTGGTTCAACAGCACCATCGGCATCGCCATGCTGCTGGGCCGCTTCCTTCCGATGGTGTTCGTCCTGGCGCTGGCCGGCTCGCTCGCCGAGCAGAAGCCCGTACCCGGGACGGCGGGCACCCTGCGCACCGACAAGCCGCTCTACACCGGCCTGCTCGTCGGCACCATCCTCATCGTCACCGGTCTGACCTACTTCCCCGCCCTCGCGCTGGGACCGCTCGCCGAAGGGCTCGCATCATGAGCACCGCCACACCCACCAGGGCTCCGCACCAGGACGTGCCCACCGGTGACAAGCCGGCCGCCGGACGCGTGGGCGGCGGCCTCTTCGACCCCAAGCAGCTGCTGAAGTCCTTCCCCGATGCGGTCCGCAAGCTCGACCCCCGCGTCATGATCAAGTCCCCCGTCATGTTCGTGGTCCTGATCGGATCGGTGGTCACCACCCTCCTCGCGATCAAGGACCCGACGGACTGGTTCGGCTGGGCCGTCACGGCCTGGCTGTGGCTGACCACGATCTTCGCCAACCTGGCGGAGGCCGTCGCCGAGGGCCGCGGCAAGGCGCAGGCCGACACCCTGCGCAAGGCCAAGACCGACTCCGTGGCCCGGCGCCTGACCAAGGACGGCGGCGAGGAGTCCGTACCGGGCACCGAGCTGAAGATCGGCGACCTGGTGGTCTGCGAGGCCGGCGACGTCATCCCCGGCGACGGTGACGTCGTCGAGGGCGTGGCGTCCGTGGACGAGTCGGCCATCACCGGCGAGTCCGCCCCGGTGATCCGCGAGTCGGGCGGCGACCGCTCGGCCGTCACCGGCGGCACCAAGGTCCTCTCGGACCGGATCGTCATCAAGATCACGACGAAGCCCGGTGAGACCTTCATCGACCGCATGATCGCCTTGGTCGAGGGCGCGGCCCGGCAGAAGACGCCGAACGAGATCGCCCTCAACATCCTGCTGGCCTCGCTGACGATCGTCTTCCTGCTGGCCGTGGTCACCCTCCAGCCCTTCGCGATCTACGCGGAGGCCAAGCAGTCCATGATCGTGCTGACCGCGCTGCTGGTCTGCCTGATCCCCACCACCATCGGCGCGCTGCTGTCCGCGATCGGCATCGCCGGCATGGACCGCCTGGTCCAGCGCAACGTGCTGGCCATGTCGGGCCGTGCGGTGGAGGCCGCGGGTGACGTCTCGACGCTGCTGCTCGACAAGACGGGCACCATCACCCTCGGCAACCGCCAGGCCTGCGAGTTCGTCCCCGTCAAGGGCACCACCGAGGCCGAACTGGCCGACGCCGCCCAGCTGTCCTCGCTGGCCGACGAAACCCCCGAGGGACGTTCGATCGTCGTCCTCGCGAAGGAGAAGTACGGGCTGCGCGAGCGTCACCAGGGCGAGCTCGGGCACGCCGACTGGATCGCCTTCACCGCCCAGACCCGTATGTCGGGTGTGGACGTCGACGGCAGGCAGACCCGCAAGGGCGCGGCCGGCTCCGTCATCACCTGGGTCGAGGAGCAGGGCGGCGCCGTCGCCGACGACGCCGATCCCCTCGCCAACAGGATCTCGGAAGCCGGCGGCACCCCGCTCCTTGTCGCCGTCAACGACGAGGAGGGCGCCCGCGTCCTCGGTGTCATCCACCTCAAGGACGTCGTCAAGGACGGCATGCGCGAGCGGTTCGACGAGCTGCGCCGCATGGGCATCAAGACCGTCATGATCACCGGCGACAACCCGCTGACGGCCAAGGCCATCGCGGAAGAAGCCGGAGTGGACGACTTCCTCGCGGAGGCCACGCCCGAGGACAAGATGGCCCTCATCAAGCGGGAGCAGGCCGGCGGCAAGCTCGTCGCGATGACCGGCGACGGTACGAACGACGCCCCGGCCCTCGCGCAGGCCGACGTCGGCGTGGCGATGAACACGGGCACCTCGGCCGCCAAGGAGGCCGGGAACATGGTGGACCTGGACTCCAACCCCACCAAGCTCATCGAGATCGTCGAGATCAGCAAGCAGCTCCTCATCACCCGGGGCGCCCTGACCACCTTCTCCATCGCCAACGACGTCGCCAAGTACTTCGCGATCATCCCCGCGATGTTCGCCGTCGTCTACCCGGGCCTCGACAAGCTCAACATCATGGGCCTGGCCTCCCCGAACTCCGCGATCCTCTCCGCGGTCATCTTCAACGCGCTGATCATCATCGCGCTCGTGCCGCTCGCCCTCAAGGGCGTCCGGTACAAGCCGACCAGCGCCGACAAGATGCTCCGCCGCAACCTCGGCATCTACGGACTCGGCGGCCTCGTCGCCCCGTTCATCGGCATCAAGCTCATCGACATGCTCATCACCCTCATCCCCGGAATCGGCTGATCCACGATGAACACCTCCGTATCCAGCACCGTCCGCCTGATCGGCGCGGGCCTGCGCGCCCTTCTCGTCCTGACCGTGATCTGCGGGGTCGTCTACCCGCTGGCCGTGACCGGCATCGCCCAGGCCTTCTTCAACGACCGGGCCAACGGCTCCGAGATCAAGGACGGGAGCGGCCGGGTCGTCGGCTCCTCGCTGATCGGCCAGACCTACAACCTGCCGAAGAAGGACCCGAACGACCCGGAGGAGGAGGCCAGGCCGGACCTCAAGTGGTTCCAGCCGCGCCCCTCCAACGGCCTCGGCTCCAACAGCGTCAACACGCAGTACTCGCTGATCCTCTCCGGCGCCACCAACCGGTCCGCCGACAACGGCGCGGTGGGCGGCACGTGCACCGAGGGCGCCGAGAAGGGCACCCTCTGCGCGCAGGTCGTCGCCGCGAAGGAAGCCGTCGTCGCGGACAACTCCACGGCCGACCACAAGGTCAGGCCCGAGGACGTGCCGGCCGACGCCGTCACCTCCTCCGGCTCCGGCCTCGACCCGGACATCTCCCCCGAGTACGCCAAGCTCCAGGTCCACCGGGTCGCCGAGCAGAACAAGCTCGACGTCAGGCAGGTCGAGAAGCTCGTCGCCGACCACACCGCCGGGCGCACCCTCGGATTCCTGGGCGAACCCCGTGTGAACGTCCTCGAGCTCAACATCGCCCTCAAGGCGCTGTCCAAGAGCTGATGTCCCCCC
>NZ_JBEZVK010000070.1:0-34727 GCF_040636955.1 Streptomyces sp. NPDC032472 | reverse complement strand
TATCAACTTCTGGCGTTGATTTTTGGCACGCTGTTGAGTTCTCAAGGAACGGACGCTTCCTTCGTACTCACCCTCTCGGGCTTTCCTCCGGGCTTCGTTCTTCGTTTTTCGTTTTTTTCTTGCGGTTCAGACTCTATCAGAGTCTTTCTCGCTCCGCCTTCCGGGCTTTCGCTTTCACGTTTTCCCTTTCGGCGGTTCCAACCTTACCAGACTCTTTTCCGTGCCGTTTCCGGATCGGATTGGAATTCGGTGGCCGTTGGAGGGCCTTTCCCTTTCGGGCGGAGCAGACTTTATCAGGTTTCCCAGGGTCTGATTCCCACCCGCCCGCAGACCCGCCAGGGCACACGTGTGCGCCCGCGTTTCGTACGAGGTGGAGCCGTAAACGTACTGGAGCGGGGCCCGTGATGCAAATCCGGTTGCCCCGCTCCAGTGATGCCGCTACGCGAGGGGTCAGACCTCGACCACGACCGGCAGGATCATCGGGCGGCGGCGGTAGCCGTCCGAGACCCACTTGCCCACCGTGCGGCGGATGAGCTGCTGGATCTGGTGCGGCTCGGCGACGCCGTCGGCCGCCGCGCGGGCGATGGCCTCCTCGATCTTCGTCGCGACCTGGGTGAAGGCCCCGTCCTCGATGCCGGAGCCGCGCGCCTGGATGTTCGGGCCGCTGACGACCTTGCCCGTGGTGCTGTCCACGACCACGTAGACCGAGATGATGCCCTCTTCGCCGAGGATGCGGCGGTCCTTGAGGGAGCTCTCGGTGACGTCGCCGACCGACAGGCCGTCCACGTACACGTAGCCGGCCTGGACCTTGCCGGAGATCCGGGCCTTGCCGTCGACGAGGTCGACGACGACGCCGTCCTCGGCGATCACGATGCGGTCCTTCGGGACACCCGTCATCGCGCCGAGCTCGGCGTTGGCACGCAGGTGGCGCCACTCGCCGTGGACCGGCATCAGGTTCCGCGGCTTGCAGATGTTGTAGAAGTACAGCAGCTCGCCGGCGGAGGCGTGGCCGGAGACGTGGACCTTGGCGTTGCCCTTGTGCACCACGTTGGCGCCCCAGCGGGTCAGGCCGTTGATCACGCGGTAGACCGCGTTCTCGTTGCCCGGGATCAGGGACGACGCCAGGATCACCGTGTCGCCGGGGACGATCCGGATCTGGTGGTCGCGGTTGGCCATGCGGGACAGGGCCGCCATCGGCTCGCCCTGGGAGCCCGTGCAGACCAGCACGACCTCGTGGTCCGGCAGGTCGTCGAGGGTCTTCACGTCGACGACGAGGCCGGCGGGGACCCGCAGGTAACCCAGGTCACGGGCGATGCCCATGTTGCGGACCATGGAGCGGCCCACGAAGGCGACCCGGCGGCCGTACTCGTGCGCGGCGTCCAGGATCTGCTGGATGCGGTGGACGTGGCTCGCGAACGAGGCGACGATGATCCGCTTCTGGGCGCCGGCGAAGACGCCGCGGATGACGCCCGAGATGTCGCGCTCCGGCGGGACGAAGCCCGGGACCTCGGCGTTCGTGGAGTCCGAGAGGAGGAGGTCGATGCCCTCCTCGCTCAGACGCGCGAAGGCGTGCAGGTCGGTGAGGCGGTTGTCCATCGGGAGCTGGTCCATCTTGAAGTCGCCGGTGGCGACGACCAGGCCCGCGGGGGTGCGGATGGCGACGGCCAGCGCGTCCGGGATGGAGTGGTTGACCGCGATGAACTCGCAGTCGAAGACCCCGAGGGCCTCGCGGTCGCCTTCCTTCACCTCGAGGGTGTAGGGGCGGATGCGGTGCTCCTGGAGCTTCGCCTCGATGAGGGCCAGCGTCAGCTTCGAGCCGATCAGCGGGATGTCCGGCTTCTCCCGCAGGAGGTACGGGACGGCGCCGATGTGGTCCTCGTGGCCGTGCGTGAGGACGATGCCCTCGACGTCGTCGAGGCGGTCCCGGATCGACGAGAAGTCCGGCAGGATCAGGTCGATGCCCGGCTGATCCTCCTCGGGGAAGAGGACGCCGCAGTCGACGATCAGCAGGCGGCCGTCGAACTCGAAGACGGTCATGTTGCGGCCGATCTCGCCCAGGCCGCCCAGCGGGGTGACGCGCAGGCCGCCCTGGGGAAGCTTCGGCGGCGGGCCGAGCTCAGGGTGCGGATGGCTCAAAAGTCTCTCCTTCACCACACGCGCCACGTACCTCGTTCGGCACGTGGCGCGCATGTCATTCGTTCGTGCACTTGCGTGGGTGTAACCGGTCTTGCTTGTTCAGTTGTCCTGTTCAGTTGTGAAGTCCGTTGTCAGAGCTGTACCCCGCCGGCGGCAAGATCGATCTTGAGCTGGACGGTCTCCTCGGCGGTCAGCTCGACGAGCGGGAGCCGCAGCGGGCCCGCGGGCAGGCCCTGGAGGTTCAGGGCGCCCTTGGTGGTGATCACGCCCTGGGTGCGGAACATGCCGGTGAAGACCGGCAGCAGCTTCTGGTGGATCTCGGTGGCCTTCTGGACGTCGCCGTTCAGGTGGGCGTCGAGCATCGCGCGCAGCTCGGGGGCGACCACGTGGCTGACGACGGAGACGAAGCCGACCGCGCCGACGGACAGCAGCGGCAGGTTCAGCATGTCGTCGCCGGAGTACCAGGCGAGGCCGCTCTGGGCGATGGCCCAGCTGGCGCGACCGAGGTCGCCCTTGGCGTCCTTGTTGGCGACGATGCGGGGGTGCTCGGCCAGGCGCACCAGGGTCTCGGTGTTGATCGGGACGCCGCTGCGGCCGGGGATGTCGTAGAGCATCACCGGGAGCTCGGTGGCGTCCGCGATGGCCGTGAAGTGCCGGTAGAGGCCCTCCTGCGGCGGCTTGTTGTAGTACGGGGTCACGGCGAGCAGGCCGTGCGCGCCGGTGCGCTCGGCCTGGCGGGCGAGCTCGAGGGTGTGGCGGGTGTCGTTCGTGCCGATGCCGGCGACGACGTGGGCGCGGTCGCCGACTGCTTCGAGGACGGCTCGTACGAGGTCGTTTTTCTCCGCGTCGGTGGTGGTCGGGGACTCGCCGGTGGTCCCGTTGACGATCAGGCCGTCGTTGCCTGCGTCCACCAGGTGGACGGCGAGCTGCTGCGCGCCGTCGAGGTCGAGAGCGCCATCCGCCGTGAACGGCGTGATCATGGCGGTGAGGACCCGCCCGAAGGGGGTCTGCGGAGTCGAGATCGGAGCCATGGGTAACACGCTACTCGCTGCCACGCTCGCGGTGTCCCCTCGGGGGACGTCAATGGGTCGCGCCTCCCGTCGGCGGCCGGGAGGTGCGTGGAGCCCGGCACTGCCTGCTCGGGGGTTCAAGCAGTGCCGGGTCCGTTTGATCAGCCTAGATGAACTTTCCGAAACGCCGCAATACGGACACTTCGGACTATCTTCAGCGCATCCGTCCGGCAGGGGCTGATCTGCTCGTTCGGGGTCTTCCGGACCTACGGGGCGACGCGTCCGTTCGCGTTGAAGGCGGCGTACGTGAGCGGCATCAGCCGGGCCCAGTGCTGCTCCATCTTCTCGCCGACCATCTCGATCTCCCGCTGCGGGAAGGACGGCACGGTGGCGAGCTCGTGCTGGGTGCGCAGGCCCAGGAAGTGCATGAGCGAGCGGGCGTTGCAGGTGGCGTACATCGAGGAGAACAGCCCGACGGGCAGCACCGAACGGGCCACCTCGCGGGCCACGCCCGCCTCCAGCATCTCCCGGTAGGCCTCGTAGGCCTGACGGTACGAGTCCTCCATCACCCGGCCCGTCAGCTCCAGCTGGGCCTCGGTGCCCTCGACGAAGACGTACTTGCCCGGGCGGCCCTCCTGGACCAGCTTGCGCTCGGCGTCCGGGACGTAGAAGACCGGCTCCAGCTCCCGGTAGCGGCCCGACTCCTCGTTGTAGGACCAGCCGACGCGGTGCCGCATGAACTCGCGGAACACGAAGATCGGGGCGCTGATGAAGAAGGTCATCGAGTTGTGCTCGAAGGGGCTGCCGTGGCGGTCCCGCATCAGGTAGTTGATGAGGCCCTTGGAGCGCTCCGGGTCCTTCTGGAGCTCGTCGAGCGACTGCTCGCCGGCCGTCGAGACGCGGGCGGCCCACAGCACGTCCGAGTCGGCGGCGGAGTGCTTGACCAGCTCCACCGTCACATCGCTGCGGAAGCTGGGTTTCAGGGCTGGGGCGGCGGTCTCGCTCACCGGGGATCCTTCCGGACGACTCACAGGGGGGCGCGCCCACTCTACGGCGCCCGCCGGGGCTGCCCGTGCACGCACCCGGGGGTGCCGCGATCGCCCGTACGGCTGACGGACCGCCATGAAATCTGCCGGATGTCCCGAATTCCGGGCACCGATCGGTCGGTTCGCACGTCTTACCCGTAGAACCCGTATCCCGCGCAACCCGCCGCCCCGTCCCGGGCCCTGACCGTGAGGAGAGTCGCCCCATGCTCCGCCGGCGCGAACCCGTCCCGTTCGCCTTCGTCGCCGAGGCCGACCGTTTCCGCAGCAACGTCGCTCCGCCGCCGCGCGAGAGCCTGAGCAAGGCGCAGCTGGCCGCCCGCAGTCTGGTCGGGCTGACCGTCGTGGCCGGGCTCGCCGGCTCCCTGCTCTTCGGTGTTCCCGCACTCCAGCCACACCGCGCGCCCGCCACGTCGCAGCAGTCGGAGGCCGTCCAGGGGCGGTAGCCTCACGGGCACAGCCCTACCGAACGTGCATATGAGTGAGGTCCAGCCGTGCCCCTGCCCTTCCTGACGGCCGACGGCGCGTTCGACGCGCAAGACGACGACGCCCCCCTCGACCACGACGACCGGGACCGCTGGCGCCGGCCGTACCGCCCGGGCCCCTGGCGGGTGGCGGGCTCGGCCCTGCTGCTCCTGCTGTCCGCGTTCATGCTGCTCGCCACGATGATCATCGCGTTCGCGGGCGGCTGGGCCGGGGCGGCCGTCTGCCTGGCGGCGGCCCTGGGTGTGATCGGGACCGCGCTGCGGATCCTGATGGCGGGCGTCTGGGTGAGCCGTACGGGGCTGCGCCGGGTCGGGCTGCTGCGGACGCGCTCGGTCGCGTGGAGCGAGGTCGGCGAAGTCCGCACCGTGCAGCAGCCGGTGCGCTGGCTCGGCCTGCCGCGGACGGTGCAGGGCCAGGCCCTCACCGCAGCCGGGCGGGACGGCGCCGAGCTGCCGGTGCTGCTGACCGACCACAACGCCGACTTCCTGTCCCGGGCCGAGGCCTTCGACCGGGCGGTCGACATGGTCGCGGCCTGGGCGGACGAGCACCGGGCCGTGCCCGTCTGAGGCGTACGGCGCAGCCGGTGAGCCCGTACGGGGATCAGGCCCGTACGGGTAGCGCTGTGGCCGGAAAGGTGAACCCTTCCGGTCACAGCACTAGCTGTCGTGCAGGGCGATGGCCCTCTGCATGGCCTTGCGGGCCCGCGGGGTGTCGCGGGCGTCGTGGTAGGCGACGGCGAGGCGGAACCAGTTGCGCCAGTCCCCCGGCGCATCCTCCGTCTCTGCCTTGCGGCGAGCGAAGACCTCGTCGGCCGAGTCCCGCAGGATCCGCCCGTACTCGTCCCGCTCCAGCTCGTCCACGGGCAGTCCGCCCTCGGCCTCCAGTGCGGCGGCGAGTTCGTTGGCCCGCGTGACGAAGCGGGTGTTCTTCCACAGGAACCAGATGCCGATGACCGGCAGGACGAGCACGGCCGTGCCGAAGGTGACGGTCAGCCAGGTGCCCTGCTGGATCAGCAGGACGCCGCGGCTGCCGACGAGGACGAAGTACACGACCAGGACGGCGGCCGTGAGGAAATAGGTGATCTTCGCGCGCATGGTGTTACTGCCCGATGTCAGCCGAGGTCGAGGAAGTGTTCCAGGCCGAAGGTGAGGCCCGGGGTGGTCACCACGCGGCGCGCGCCGAGCAGGATGCCCGGCATGAAGCTGCTGTGGTGCAGGGAGTCGTGGCGGATGGTCAGGGTTTCGCCCTCGCCGCCGAGCAGGACCTCCTGGTGGGCCAGCAGGCCGCGCAGGCGGATGGCGTGCACCGGGACGCCGTCGACGCTCGCACCGCGGGCGCCGTCGAGGGCGGTGGCGGTGGCGTCGGGCTGCGGGGCGCAGCCGGCCTCGGCGCGGGCGGCCGCGATGAGCTGGGCCGTACGGGTCGCCGTGCCGGAGGGGGCGTCGACCTTGTTGGGGTGGTGCAGCTCGACGACCTCGACGGACTCGAAGTAGCGGGCGGCCTGGGCGGCGAACTTCATGGTGAGGACGGCGCCGATGGAGAAGTTCGGGGCGATGAGCACGCCCGTCTCGGGCGAGCCGGCGAGCCAGCCGTTCAGCTGGGCCAGGCGCTCCTCGGTCCAGCCGGTGGTGCCGACCACGGCGTGGATGCCGTGGCGGATGCAGAAGTCGAGGTTGCCCATGACCGAGGCGGGGGTGGTCAGCTCGACGGCGACCTGGGCGCCGGTCTCGGCGAGCGTCTCCAGCTTGTCCCCGCGGCTGAGTGCGGCGACCAGTTCCATGTCCTCGGCGGCCTCGACGGCCCGGACGGCCTCGGACCCGATGCGCCCCTGGGCGCCGAGTACCGCGACCCGCAGCTTGCTGCTCATGCGTGCTTCCTTCGCTTCCACTGGTCGTGGCGGCCAGGCCGCCGTTCCTGCGCCGGGGGCGCCGGCCGGCCGTCCCGGGCGGGGCGGCGGCCGGCGTCCCTGCCGCTCGTGCCTCAGGCCACCGCTTCGTCGAGGCGGGCGGCCTGCTTCTCCTTCAGCGGGCCGATCACCGCGAGCGACGGCCGCTGGGCCAGTACATCCTGGGCGACGGAGCGGACGTCGTCCGGGGTCACGGACCCGATCCGGGCCAGCATCTCGTCGACCGACATCTGGTCGCCCCAGCACAGCTCGCTCTTGCCGATGCGGTTCATGATCGCGCCGGTGTCCTCCAGGCCGAGGACGGTGGAGCCGGACAGCTGGCCGATGGCCCGCTTGATCTCCTCGTCCGTGAGCCCGTCCGTGACGACCTTGTCGAGCTCGTCGCGGCAGATCTGCAGGACGTCGTGGATCTGGCTGGGGCGGCAGCCGGCGTACACACCGAAGAGTCCGGTGTCGGCGAAGCCCGAGGTGTACGAGTACACGCTGTAGGCCAGGCCGCGCTTCTCGCGGACCTCCTGGAAGAGCCGGGAGGACATGCCGCCGCCGAGGGCCGTGTTCAGCACGCCGAGCGCCCAGCGGCGGTCGTCGGTGCGGGCGAGGCCCGGCACGCCGAGGACGACGTGGGACTGCTCGGTCTTGCGGCTGATCAGGTCGACCCGGCCCGAGGTGCGGATCCGCTTGGTGCCGCTGCGCGGGCCGATGGGCTCGGCGTCGGTGTGGCCGAGGGCGCCGGCCTTCTCGAAGGCGGCGCGGACCTGGCGGACGACCTTGTTGTGGTCGACGTTGCCGGCGGCTGCGACCACCAGGTGGCGGGGGTCGTAGTGCTTCTTGTAGAAGCGGCGGATCCGGTCGGCGCCGAGGGCGTTGATCGTGTCGACGGTGCCGAGCACGGGGCGGCCCAGGGGGGTGTCGCCGTACATGGTGTGCGCGAACAGGTCGTGCACGCAGTCGCCCGGGTCGTCCTCGGTCATCGCGATCTCTTCGAGGATGACGCCGCGCTCGGCGTCCACGTCCTCCTGGCGGATCAGCGAGCCGGTGAGCATGTCGCAGACGACGTCGATCGCCAGCGGCAGGTCGGTGTCGAGGACCCGCGCGTAGTAGCAGGTGTACTCCTTCGCCGTGAAGGCGTTCATCTCACCGCCGACCGCGTCGATCGCCGAGGAGATGTCGAGGGCGCTGCGCCTGCCGGTGCCCTTGAAGAGGAGGTGCTCGAGGTAGTGCGTGGCGCCGTTGAGCACGGGGGTCTCGTCGCGGGAGCCGACGTGCGCCCAGATGCCGAAGGTGGCGGAGCGGACGGAGGGCAGCGTCTCGGTGACGATGCGCAGTCCGCCGGGCAGGACGGTGCGCCGGACGGTGCCGATGCCGTTCTCGCCCTTGAGGAGGGTTTGGGTACGGGCGACGGCCCGCCCCTCCGAAGAGGGGCGGGCCGTCACACGGGAACTACGCGACGTCACTTGTCGGAGTCGTCCTTGTCGGCGTCGGCGTCGGCGTCCTCGCCCTCGATCACGGGGATCAGGGAGAGCTTGCCGCGCTGGTCGATCTCGGCGATCTCGACCTGGACCTTGGCGCCGACCGCGAGCACGTCCTCGACGTTCTCCACGCGCTTGCCGCCGGCGAGCTTGCGGATCTGCGAGATGTGCAGCAGGCCGTCCTTGCCCGGCAGCAGGGAGACGAAGGCACCGAAGGTGGTGGTCTTGACGACCGTGCCCAGGTAGCGCTCGCCGACCTCCGGCATGGTCGGGTTGGCGATGCCGTTGATCGTGGCGCGGGCGGCCTCGGCGGCCGGGCCGTCGGCGGCACCGATGTAGATGGTGCCGTCGTCCTCGATCGTGATCTCGGCGCCGGTGTCCTCCTGGATCTGGTTGATCATCTTGCCCTTGGGGCCGATGACCTCGCCGATCTTGTCCACGGGGATCTTGACGGTGATGATCCGCGGGGCGTTGGGGGACATCTCGTCCGGGGTGTCGATCGCTTCCATCATCACGTCGAGGATGTGGAGGCGGGCGTCGCGGGCCTGCTTGAGGGCCGCGGCCAGGACGGAGGCCGGGATGCCGTCCAGCTTGGTGTCGAGCTGGAGGGCGGTGACGAACTCCTTGGTGCCGGCGACCTTGAAGTCCATGTCGCCGAAGGCGTCCTCCGCACCGAGGATGTCGGTGAGGGCGACGTAGTGGGTCTTGCCGTCGATCTCCTGGGAGATCAGGCCCATGGCGATACCGGCGACGGGGGCCTTCAGCGGCACACCGGCGTTCAGCAGCGACATGGTGGAGGCGCACACCGAGCCCATGGACGTCGAGCCGTTGGAGCCGAGGGCCTCGGACACCTGGCGGATCGCGTAGGGGAACTCCTCGCGGGTCGGCAGGACCGGCACGATCGCGCGCTCGGCGAGCGCACCGTGGCCGATCTCGCGGCGCTTCGGCGAACCGACGCGGCCGGTCTCGCCGACGGAGTACGGCGGGAAGTTGTAGTTGTGCATGTAGCGCTTGCGGGTCACCGGGGAGAGGGTGTCCAGCTGCTGCTCCATGCGGAGCATGTTGAGGGTGGTGACGCCCAGGATCTGGGTCTCGCCACGCTCGAACAGCGCCGAGCCGTGCACGCGCGGGATGGCCTCGACCTCGGCGGCGAGGGTACGGATGTCCGTGATCCCGCGGCCGTCGATGCGGACCTTGTCCTTGATGACGCGCTCGCGCACCAGGGCCTTGGTCAGGCTGCGGTAGGCGGCGGAGATCTCCTTCTCGCGGCCCTCGAAGGCCGGCAGGAGCTTCTCGGCGGCGAGGTCCTTGACGCGGTCCAGCTCGGCCTCGCGCTCCTGCTTGCCGGCGATGGTCAGCGCCTGCGACAGCTCGGCGCGGACGGCCTGCTCCAGGGCGGCGAAGACGTCGTCCTCGTAGTCGAGGAAGACCGGGAACTCGCCCTCGGGCTTGGCGGCCTTGGCGGCGAGGTCCGACTGGGCCTTGCACAGGACCTTGATGAAGGGCTTCGCGGCCTCGAGACCGGCGGCGACGACCTCCTCGGTCGGCGCCTCGGCACCGCCCTTGACCAGGGCGATGGTCTGCTCGGTGGCCTCGGCCTCGACCATCATGATCGCGACGTCGCCGTCCTCCAGGGTGCGGCCCGCGACGACCATGTCGAAGACGGCGTCCTCGAGCTCGGAGTGCGTCGGGAAGGCGACCCACTGGCCCTTGATCAGCGCGACGCGGACGCCGCCGATCGGGCCGGAGAAGGGCAGGCCGGCCAGCTGCGTGGACGCGGACGCGGCGTTGATCGCGACGACGTCGTACAGGTGGTCGGGGTTCAGCGCCATGACGGTGGCGACGACCTGGATCTCGTTGCGCAGGCCCTTCTTGAAGGACGGGCGCAGCGGGCGGTCGATCAGGCGGCAGGTGAGGACCGCGTCCTCGGAGGGGCGGCCCTCGCGGCGGAAGAAGGAGCCGGGGATCTTGCCCGCGGCGTACTGGCGCTCCTCGACGTCCACCGTCAGGGGGAAGAAGTCGAGCTGGTCCTTGGGCTTCTTCGACGCGGTGGTGGCGGACAGCACCATCGTGTCGTCGTCCAGGTAGGCAACGGCGGAGCCGGCGGCCTGGCGGGCCAGGCGGCCCGTCTCGAAGCGGATGGTGCGGGTGCCGAAGGAGCCGTTGTCAATGACGGCCTCGGCGTAGTGGGTCTCGTTCTCCACTAGCGTTTCTCCATTTTCGTCGTCTCCGTCCGCGGCCCGTGTGGCGGCGGACGGTGGCGGAGAAGCGCTCCTTGCGTGTGGGCCGGTCTTCGATCGAAGCACCCGGTTCTGGGCCCGTGGGGCGTTCCGGGTACCACTACCGAGGACCGGCGGCGTAGGAGTGCGCTCCTCCTTCTTCAGTTGTGCACCGGTGCGTCGCGCGGTTGTGTCCAGACTACAAAGCGTCCGGTACGTCCCGCACGCGTACAGCGGCGCGTACAGCAAAGGGAGCGGCCCCCCTCGAGGTGGGAACCGCTCCCTTCACAGCGTCTTACTTGGCGCCGGCCGCACCACGGCGGATGCCGAGGCGGTCGACCAGCGTACGGAAGCGCTGGATGTCCTTCTTGGCCAGGTACTGCAGCAGGCGGCGGCGCTGGCCGACCAGGATCAGCAGACC
Organism: Streptomyces sp. NPDC032472; assembly: GCF_040636955.1. Taxonomy (NCBI): domain Bacteria; kingdom Bacillati; phylum Actinomycetota; class Actinomycetes; order Kitasatosporales; family Streptomycetaceae; genus Streptomyces; species Streptomyces sp. NPDC032472. The sequence continues at coordinate 24,037 of NZ_JBEZVK010000070.1, read as the reverse complement.
ACGGCGGGAGTGGTGGTCGTGCTTGTGGGACTTCAGGTGCTCGGTGAGGTCCGAGATCCGCTTCGAGAGCATCGCGACCTGGACCTCGGGGGAGCCGGTGTCGCCCTCCTTGGTACCAAACTCAGCGATGATCTGCTTCTTCGTAGCGGCGTCGAGCGGCACGCGTACTCCTCTTGGGTGTCATGGCCACCGAGTGCCCCAGGTCGTATTCGCTGGGGATCTTCCGTAACTCGGGAGGCGGGTCCGCTGGGCGCAGCCTCCAGAGGTCTCGCCTCCGGGGGTGCGTACACAAACGGCCGTCACACAGCGTACCAGGCGCCGTGCGGGCACGTCTCAGCTGGTGAGCGAGCGGGCCCGGGCGTACACGTCCAGCACGGCCAGGGCCAGCGGGACCAGGCCGAGCAGCACGGCCGCCTCGGTGAGGTCGAGGAGCCGCCCCCAGAAGGGTGACAGACCCTTGCGGGGTATGACCAGTGCAATTCCGGTGAGGAGGGCGGCGCCGGCGGCGACGGCGGCGGACAGCCAGATCGCACGGAGGTCCAGGCCGCCGCGGTCGTGGTAGCGGGTGAGCTCCAGGACCAGGTCGGCCGGCGGGTGCAGGGCCAGGCCCAGGACGAGCAGGGCGACGGCGGCGAGGCCGGCGGCCAGGGTGCACACGACCTGGGAGGTGTAGCGGAAGAGGCGGGCGCGCAGCAGCATGGCGAGACCCGTGGCCAGGGCCAGGAGGCGGCCCCAGGTGTTGTCGGAGAAGCCGAGGACGGCGGCGGAGGCGACGACGACCGCGGCGCAGCCGCCGACGAGGCCGAGCAGCATCTCGTGGCCGCGGCGGGCCTGGGCGGCGATGGCGTCGGCGTCGAGCGGGGTGCCGGCCTCGACGGGGTCGGGGCCGGCGGCGGGGTCGCCGTACGGCTCGGTCTCGTAGCGGTCCGGGGTCTCGTAGACCTCGACGGCGCTCTGCGGGGCGGAGTAGCCGATGGGGAGCCGGGCGAAGCGGGCGGACAGGCCGGGCAGGAAGGCGACGAGGCCGATGGCGACGGGGGCGCAGACGGCGGCGGTGGCGGTCGCGGAGGCCTCGGTGACGATGGCGAGGAAGGTGGCCAGGGTCCCGGTGGCGCCGACGAAGGTGGCCGCGACGAAGGGGGCGTCCCCGTTCGGGGTGAGGGCGACCAGGGCGACGGAGGCGACCAGGACGCAGACGCAGCCGAGGAGGAACTGCAGCCGGCCGGGGCCCTGGCCGGCGGCGGGGGCGAGGATGCCGGAGCCGGCGATCAGCAGCTGCGGGAGGGCGCCGAGGCCGAGGGCGACGGCGGAGCCGCGGTCGCGGTAGACCCGGGCGCGCACGCCGGCGGCGGCGGTCAGCAGCACGCCGATCGCGCCGGCGATGATGCCGGGCAGGCTGTGCATGTCGTGGCGGACCGGGTCGGCGTACCAGATGACGAAGCCGAGCAGGACGAAGAGCAGGGCGGCGCCGGCCAGGCCCGCGCCGCGCAGCATGTCGTCGCTCCACAGGTGCCGGTCGCGGACGACGGCGGAGGCGACGGCGTCGGAGACGTCGTCGAAGACGGCGGGCGGCAGGGAGTCGGCGAACGGGCGCAGGCTGAGCACCTCGCCGTCGAGGACCTGCTGGGCCGCGAGGGTGCGGGCGCCGTCGAGGACGGTGCCGTCGCGGCGTACGAGGTGGAAGCCGGTCGGGGCGCCGACGGGCTGGGTCTGGCCGGTGAGGCGCAGGAGTTCCGGGTAGACGTCGGCGACGGCTATGTCCTCGGGGAGGGCGACGTCGATGCGGCTGTCGGGAGCCACGACGGTGACCCTGCAGAAGCCCGTCGTTGCGGCCGTACTCACCTGTGTGACCCCCTGGTTGGCGAAGCTGGAGCGACCCGCTGCCGTCTCGGATTCGCGGATGCGCATACTGCGCGGGCCACCCTACCGGGAGTATGAGTGACTGTCGGCAAGTAGGATCACCGTCGCGCGGGGGAGAGCCCCTTCGCGCCCGGGACTTGAGGGCGCCGGCAGTTGCGTCCCGTCCGTTTTCGAGGGATTGATGCTCCGGTGAGTCAGATCGTCGTCAAACGCCCGCCGCGGTCCCTGCCGCCCGAAGTTCCCTCGGACGAGCTGAGGCTGGAGGCTCCGCCGGAGCTCCCGCGCGGGCAGCAGGAGAGCACGCTGATGCAGCTCCTGCCGATGCTCGGCATGGGTTCGTCGGTCGTCTTCTTCTTCATGCCGGGCGCGGCGCCGTTCATGCGCATCATGGGCGTGCTGATGCTGGTGTCCACGGTGTCCATGATCATTGCCCAGTTGGTGCGTCACCGGCGCGGTACGCAGGGGCAAATGGCCGATGTGCGCCGGGACTACCTGAAATACCTCGCGCAGACCCGCCGTCAGGTACGGCGGACCGCGCGGGCGCAGCGCGACGCGCAGCTGTACCTGCACCCGGCGCCCGAGCAGTTGTGGTCGGTGGTGGCCGAGGGCTCGCGGCTGTGGGAGCGGCGCGTGGGCGACGAGGACTTCGGCCAGGCCCGGCTGGGGCTGGGCGCGCAGCGCCTGGCCACTCCCCTGGTGGCGCCGGACACGGCTCCGGTGGACGAGTTGGAGCCGCTGACGGCGGGCGCGATGCAGCGCTTCCTGAAGGTGCACTCCTCGCTGGACGGGCTGCCGGTGGCGGTGTCGCTGCGGGCGTTCTACCACGTGGCGGTGTCCGGGGAGCCGGAGGCGGCGCGCGGGGTGGCGCGGGCGATGGTGGCCCAACTGGCGACGCTGCACTCCCCCGACGACATGGTGGTGGCCGTGGTGGCGGCGCCGGGTGCGGTGGCCTCGTGGGACTGGGTGAAATGGCTGCCGCACACCCAGGTGCCCGGGCAGGTCGACGGGGCGGGCAGCAAGCGGCTGTTCGGCGACGACCTGACCGAGGTGGAGGCGCTGCTCGCGCCGCGTCTGGAGGGGCGCCCGCGCTTCAGCCGGGACGTTTCTCCGGTGCTGGACCAGCCGCACCTGGTCATCGTGCTCGACGCCAACTCGCGCGGCGGGCTGGTGCCGCCGGACTCGGTGTTCGCGGCGGCCGAGGGGCTGCAGGGCGTGACCATCGTCGAGGTGGTCGCGGGTGAGCTGGACGAGCCCCGCGGCGGGCTGTCGGTCGTGGCGCGGCCGGGCCGGCTGCGCCTGGAGTCGGGCGGCGGCATCGCGTACGAGGGCGTGCCCGACAGCCTGTCGCTGCCGGCGGCCGAGGCCCTCGCGCGGCAGCTGGCGCCGCTGCGCACGGGCGGCGGTGACGACGACGAACCGCTGCTGGCCAACCTGGACTTCACCGACCTGCTGAACCTGGGCGACGCGGCCTCGATCGACGTGGCCCGGACCTGGCGACCGCGCTCGGCCGGTGAGCGGCTGCGCGTGCCGATCGGCGTCGGGGAGAACGGCGCGCCGGTCATGCTGGACCTGAAGGAGGCCGCGCAGGAGGGCATGGGCCCGCACGGCCTGTGCGTCGGTGCGACCGGTTCGGGCAAGTCGGAGCTGCTGCGCACGCTGGTGCTGGGCCTGGCGGTCACGCACACCTCGGAGACGCTGAACTTCGTCCTCGCGGACTTCAAGGGCGGTGCGACGTTCACCGGCATGGGGCAGATGCCGCACGTCGCGGCCGTCATCACCAACCTGGCGGACGACCTGACGCTCGTGGACCGCATGGGCGACTCGATCCGCGGCGAGCTGCAGCGCCGCCAGGAGCTGCTGCGCGCGGCGGGCAACTACGCCAACATCCACGACTACGAGAAGGCGCGCGCGGCGGGTGCCCCGCTGGAGCCGCTGGCCTCGCTGGTGCTGGTCATCGACGAGTTCAGCGAGCTGCTGACCGCCAAGCCCGACTTCATCGACATGTTCATCCAGATCGGCCGCATCGGCCGTTCGCTGGGCGTGCACCTGCTGCTGGCCTCGCAGCGCCTGGAGGAGGGCAAGCTGCGCGGCCTCGACACGTACCTGTCGTACCGCATCGGTCTGCGGACCTTCTCGGCGGCGGAGTCGCGCACCGCGATCGGCGTACCGGACGCCTATCACCTGCCGTCGGTGCCGGGTTCGGGCTACCTGAAGTTCGGTACGGACGAGATGACGCGGTTCAAGGCGGCGTACGTCTCCGGGGTGTACCGCTCGGGCGGGCCGGACCTGTCGGTGGGCCAGTTCCCGGTGGAGCGGCGCCCCGCGCTGTTCACGGCGACGCCGGTGCCGGTGGTGTACGCGGCGCCGGACCCGGCGTACCTGGCGGCGCAGACGAAGCGCGAGGACGACGCGCTGGCGGACACGGTGCTGGACGTGATCGTGGGCCGGCTGGAGGGGCAGGGCGTGCCGGCGCACCAGGTGTGGCTGCCGCCGCTGGACCAGGCCCCGCCGCTGGACCAGCTGCTGCCGGCGCTGGCGGCGTCGGCGGAGCGCGGGCTGCACGCGGAGGGCTACACGCGGCCGGGCGGGCTGGTCGTGCCGCTGGGCCTGATCGACAAGCCGTTCGAGCAGCGGCGCGAGGTGCTGTACCGGGACTTCTCCGGTGCGGCGGGCCACATGATGGTGGTGGGCGGCCCGCAGTCGGGCAAGTCCACGCTGATGCGGACGCTGATCTCCGCGTTCGCGCTGACGCACACCCCGCGGGAGGTGCAGTTCTACGGGCTGGACTTCGGCGGTGGCGGCATGTCGGCGGTGGCGGAGCTGCCGCACGTGGGCGGGATCGCCTCGCGCCTGGATCCGGAGCGGGTGCGGCGCACCGTCGCGGAGGTGGGGGGCATCCTCAACCGCCGCGAGGAGTTCTTCCGCTCGCACGGCATCGACTCGATCGCCACGTACCGGCGCAAGCGCGCGGCGGGCGAGCTGCCGGGCGAGCCGTGGGGCGACGTGTTCCTGGTCATCGACGGCTGGGGCGGCTTCAAGGGCGAGTACGAGGGCCTGGAGTCGGTGGTCACCGAGATCGCGGCGCGCGGTCTGGGCTACGGCATCCACGTGGTGATCACGGCGGCGCGCTACATGGAGGTGCGGGCCGCGCTGAAGGACCAGATGCTGAACCGGCTGGAGCTGCGGCTCGGCGACGTCATGGACTCCGAGTTCGACCGCAAGGTCGCGGCGAACGTGCCGACGGGGATGCCGGGCCGCGGCCAGGTGCCGGAGAAGCTGCACTTCCTGGGTGCGCTCCCGCGGATCGACGGCTCGCACGAGGCGGAGGACCTGTCGGAGGGCACGGCCGCGTTCGTGTCGATGGTGAAGCAGAACTGGGCGGGGGCCGCGGCCCCGGGCGTCCGGCTGCTGCCGCGGCTGCTGCACGCGGACCAGCTGCCCGGCGGCGGGGAGTTCCCCGGCCGCGGGATCGCGATCGGCATCGACGAGACCGACCTGGAGCCGGTGTTCGTCGACTTCGAGACCGACCCGTTCTTCCTGGTCTTCGGCGAGAGCGAGTCGGGCAAGACGAACCTGCTGCGGCTCATCGCCCAGCAGATCGCGCAGCGCTACACCCCCGACCAGGCCCGGCTGGTGGTCGGCGACTACCGGCGCAGCCTGCTCGGGGCGCTGCCGGAGGAGCACCTGCTGGAGTACGCGCCGATGGCGAGCTCGCTGCAGACGCACATGGAGGCGCTGGGCGGGGTGTTCTCCCGGCGCCAGCCGCCCACCGACGTCACCCCGCAGCAGCTGCGCGACCGCAGCTGGTGGACGGGCCCGGACGTGTACATCATCATCGACGACTACGACCTGGTGGCCACGAGCCAGGGCAATCCGCTGGCCCCGCTGGTGGAGTACCTGCCGTTCGCCCGGGACACCGGCGTCCGCTTCATCATCGCCCGCAACTCGGCGGGCGCCTCGCGGTCGCTGTACGAGCCGTTCATGCAGCGGATCAAGGAGCTGGGCGCGCAGGGCGTGGTGCTGTCGGGCGACCCGTCCGAGGGCGACCTCGTCGGCAACGTCCGCCCGCGGCCGATGCCGCCGGGCCGCGGCTACTTCTCCTCGCGCAAGCGCGGAAACTCCTTGGTCCAGCTGGGCCGCATGCCGGGCGCCTGAGGCACGCCGAGCCGTGGATGCCGGGGGCCCGCCTGGCGGGCCCCCGGCATCCGTATGCAATCGAAAGTGACGCCCATGTCCGATCACACCCCGCGAAGGCGGCGGCGGCCGCTGTTCGCCGCGCTGGCCGCGGCCTTGGCTCTGACGGCCGGCGCCGGGCTGCTCGTTCGGTCGGACACCGACGTGCTCGGGCAGGACCGCTTCTGCAAGGGCGCCCTCGACTCCGCCGAGGCCAGAGCGGCGCTCGCCGGACCCGGGCGGCTGGAGCAGGGCCACGGCTACGATGCCCGGGATCCGTCCTACTCCTTCTCGTGCACCGTCCAGCGCGCCGACGGGCTGCTCGGCGCGGGACGGCCGCGGATGACGGCCGAACTGTCCTTCGACGAGGCCGACTTCGCCTTCTCGGGGTCGCCGCTGTGGAAGAACGCCGCGGCCGGCTCCTACTTCGTGGGCGGAGCAACCGGGGCGGCCTCCGAGACGCAGGCCTGGGTGCTGCTGCCCAGCGGTTGCACCCACGAACTCCGGCCGGGCTACCGGCCCAGCCAGGTACCCGTACTCAAGCTCGACATGACCAGGGGCAGGGGGGAGCCCGTCGCGCTGGCGAAGGTCGCCATGAGCGCGGCGCGGCACGTCGCGGAGGGCCTCGGCTGCCAGGACACCCGCATGCTCAACACCCCCGCTCGCCTGCAGGGGCCGGTCGACGCCGACGATGCGGCGAACACCTGCGAGGTGCCCGGCTTCCGGTTGCCGCAGGCCGCTCTCCTCCCGGGGAAGGCGGAGCAGGGCACCTCCCGGGTCACCGGCCGCGGCTCGCGGACCCGGGCGTGCGAGGTGCAGCTGCGCGGCCCCGGTGAGCCCCGGATCACCCTGACGGTCAGCGACGACCCCGTCCTGACCCGGGGGGTCCGCCGCGACACGACGGCCACGGCCGACCACAGGCGGACCGTGGTCGCCTGCCCCTCCGGGGACCTGTACGTCGGCATGAGCCACAACGACGCCTACGGAAACCTGCTCCTGGACCAGGGAGGCGACGCGTTCGAGAAGGCCCGGTCGGCCCTCTTCGACTCCTTCTACCAGGCCGTGGTCAAGGACCGCGGGTGCCCGCCCAAGGGGGAATGACCAGCCGTGCACCACAGAGGATCCGCCACGATCCGTTCGCTCGTCCTCGGGGCCGTACTCGTCGCGGCCCTTGCCGGGTGCGGGGGCGGGGCGGGGAAGCCCGACCCGGCCGCCGTCTCGCTCATCGGGGACGCGAACCGGCAGATGCAGAAGGAATCCTTCCATTCCTCGGGCACCACGACCGCGTTCGCCGGCGCCAGGCAGGAGACCTGGTGGGATCCGGCGCAGGGCCTCCACATCGAGGTCACGGGCGGCGTGTCCGGCGATGTGTACTGCAAGGACGGGACCTCGTACACGAGTGCCGACCTGTTCGCCGCCGCGCTGAACCGGCGCGGGCAGCAGGTCACGGTTCCCCCGGAACTGCGCTCCGTCTACGTGACCACGAAGACGGAGCAGGGCTGCGCCTCGTACTTCTCCATCCCGGTGACGGGCAGGCACGCGACAAACGAGGACCGGAGCATCGGCGGCAGGAAGGCGTCCGCCGTCCGGGTCGCGGGGAAGGGTGCCGAGGACCTCTACTTCGTCGAGGACGGCACCCGGCGGCTGCTCCTGCTGGAGGCCCGGCGCGACGGCCGTACCAGCAGCACCGTCTACGACTCCTTCGGCGCGCAGAACCCGATCACCCTGCCGGTGGCGGAGAAGACCATGACGCTGGAGGCGTTCCGGTACCGGCTCGGGCTCTGATCAGGAGGATGATCCAGGGAAAGGCTCCCCCGGGCCGGGGCGCAGCACCGATAATCGGCAGCGGAGACCGCGGAGCACCACCGCACCGCCGAGGGAAAGGCCGCCCATGGGCACCCAGCAGGAGAAGGACGAGCTGTACGCGCTCGACATCAGCGGCGTGGAGTGGGAGGGCCCGCCCGGGACCAGCCCGGACGAGGAGCGCGTCGAGATCGCCCGGCTGCCCGAGGGCGCGGTGGCCATGCGGTCCTCGCTCGACCGGGACACCGTGCTGCGCTACACCGCCGCCGAGTGGGAGGCGTTCGTGCTCGGGGCCCGCGACGGCGAGTTCGATCTGGACCGCGGCCCGCACTGAGACCCGTACGCGGGCCGGGCGCACGGCGTGCGTACGCACGGAAGGGGCGCGCCCGCGGTGGGCGCGCCCCTTCCGTGCGATCCGGGCCGGACGGACCGGCCCCCGGGCTCAGTAGGCCTCGGTGAACAGGCGCGAGGCCTTCACGTCGGTGGCGCGGTAGTCGCCCTTGCCGCGCTCGATGAGCTGGGCGACGGTCTCGAGCTGGTTCTTCATGTGCTCGGCCTTGCCCTTGTACTTGCCCTGGAGCGTGACGTACGCCTGGTGCGCCTCACCGTCCCAGGTGTCGGTGACGACCTTCAGGGCCTGGTCCATGTCCTCCAGGTCCTTGATGATCTTCCGCGAGACGGCGCGGATGCGGTTCGCCATCTCCTGGACGCTCTCGTACCGTACCCGGGTGTGCCCGTCGGTGGCAGCCATGTTGTTCTCCTTCGCGCTGAGCTGGGCTGAGGTGGGCTGAGATCGACGACGTACGTCGGTCAGATGCCGTTGAGGCCGGAGCCGTTGCCACCGCCGGCGGGCTGCACGGCCTTGAAGGCGGCGCGCACGTCGTCGTCCTGGGCGTTGCTCAGGTTCTTGGTCTGGGCGACCGCGTTGTGCAGGACGCCGAGCAGGCGGCGGATCTCGTCGTGGTCCTCGTTGACCATGGTCTGGGCGTCGATGAAGCCCTGGGCACCCACACCGGTCCAGCCGGCGCTCACGGTGGCGAGGATGTCGGCCAGCTCTCGGGACTGGGTGGTGACGGCGTTGGCCGTGGTCTCGATGTTGTTCTTGGCCTTGACGATCGGATCGTCTGCAAGTCCGAAATTGTTGCTCATCCGAAGCTCCCTCACTTCTCAATTCGCCGGCAGAACCGGCGGATTGCGCAGCGGAGCGGAGGTTCCGGGCGCGAATCAACGCCGCGCAGCCGGGAATTCCCCCTCCGCTTCACGCGATCCCCCGATCACACTCGTGAAGCCTGGTGTCACTCTAGCCAGTTCATAGCACTGCCCCAACACCGACAGCCTGCTTCTGTCGATGAACTGTGACCGTTCACTGCAAACGGCGGCGGCGCCGGCGGGCGTCCCTGACGACCACCGCCGTCCCGGCGATGACGCAGATCAGCACCGTGCCGATGCCCAGAGCGTACGTGCCGAGGCGCTCCTCGCGCTCCTGCGCCGTCTCGGCGAGGTGCAGCGCCGCCGCCTGGGGGGCCGCCGCCGGGGGCGGGCCGGGGTCCGGTACGGGGGCCTTCGGCCGCTCGTGGTCCTGGGTGAGCGCGCGGACCGGGTCGACGACCCCCCAGCCGACGTAGTCGTCACGGCCCTTGACCGAGCGCTCCGCGGTGCCCTGGATCTGCCAGATCACCTCCTGCGGCGTCCAGTCGGGGTGCTTGGCCCGCAGCAGGGCGGCGACGCCGGCGACGTACGGGGCGGAGAAGCTGGTGCCGTTGTCGATGCACTGGCCGAAGCCGGGGACGGTGGAGACCATGTCGACGCCGGGGGCGGCGACGCCGATGAAGTCGCCCGGCTGGGAGAACGCGGCGCGCTCGTTGTTGCGGTCGGAGGCGGCCACGGCCAGGACGCCGGGGAAGGCCGCCGGGTAGGTCTTGCGCTTCTCGCCGGTCAGGCCGTCGTTGCCGGCCGAGGCGACGACCACGGCCTTGGCGTCGACGGCCCGCTGGACCGCCTTGCCGAGCTCGGAGTCGTTGGACAGGGCGGCGTCGGTGTCCTGGGAGATGTTGATGACCTGGGCGCCCTTGGAGACCGCGTGGTCGATGGCCTGGGCCAGGGAGAGGGCGTTGCCCTTGCCCTGCCCGTCGTTCTGCCGGATCGGGATGATCACGGACTCCGGGGCGAGGCCGACGAAGCCGGTGCCCTCCTGCTGGCGGGCCGCGATCAGGCCGGCCACCTTGGTGCCGTGGCCGACCGTGTCGACGGTGCCGTCACCGCCCTTGGGGTCGAGGAAGTCCTTGCCCGCGCCCACGTCGATGGCGCCGCTGAGCTGCGGGTTCACCCGGTCCACGCCGGTGTCGATGACGGCGACGCGGACGGGCTTGTTGTCCTTGTCCTTGCCCTTGGTCTGCGACCACAGGGCGTCCAGCAGGACCCGCTGGAGGGCCCAGGGGCGGTCGGCTATCTGCTTCTTCATCGGGAAGGTGCACTCGCCGCTGCCCGCGAGGCGCAGCGCGGGTGCGGATGCGGGTGCGGGAGTGGCGGTCGGGGCCGCCGTCGCCGGCGTGGTGGCGCAGACCGCCGCGGCCAGGGCGAGGGACGCGGACGCGGTCAGCAGGCCGCCGCGCCGGTACGCAGAGATGGTCATCGGCGGCGTCCTCACGAACCCTGGGGCTGGCGGGCGGAGTTGGTGTCCAGGCGGGGCCCCTTGGAGAGGAACTCCGACCACGCGATCGGCACCATGGCCGGCGTCACGCCCCCGTATCCGAGGCGGATCTGCGCCTGGCTGGCCTCGGGCCGGCCGTCGGTGGCGCCCTGGCCGGGCTGCTGCTCGGCGGCCCCGATCTTCGACTTCTCCGAGTCGCTGTCGCCGTTGGCCTGGACCGCGTACCGCAGGCCGGTGTCGGTGACGAGGAAGAGGGCGCCGCCCGCGGTGGTCTGCTTGCCCTGGACCTGTGTGTAGAGCAGGCCCGAGCCGGGCGTGACGTACGCGCTGGTGCCGCTGGCGGTGATGTCGATGGGGAAGCCGGTGCCGGCCCAGGTGCTCAGGACCTGGTTGCCCTGGCCGTCGACCGAGCGCAGCACGTTGCAGACGGTGTCGCGGGCCCCGGCGCCCTGTGCGGCGCCGCCGGCCGCGTCCGCGGGGCCGGTCTGGTTGATGCGGTCGGACTTCTTGCGCGGCCAGCGGGTCTCAGCCTTGAAGGCGGTGGCGTCCGGGTTGAGGGACTGCAGGTCCACCTCCCGCGGCTTGCCGTGCATGTTGAGGCCGTCGGTGGCGGGCGCCGAGATCAGCAGCCACGCCACGAAGTCCGAGACCGGGGCCACCTTTCCCGGCAGGACCACGTAGTGCTGCGCGCCGGAGCCGGTCTGTGCCCGGAGCACCATGCCGACCTTGTTGTCGGCGGTGCTCAGGCCCGGCACGTCGGCCTTGGTGCCGGCCGCGGCGGGGAGCTGCGGGAAGGCCAGGTCGTCACCGGAGTTGAGGGTGGCCAGCCACTGCTCGGTGACCTGCTGCGGGTTGGCGCCCGTGGTGCCGACCAGGGCGTTGGTCATCTTGCCCGCGTCGGCGCCGCCCTCGGGGAACTTGTACTTGGTCCCCGAGGCGTCGACCAGGTAGCGCTCCTTGCCGTTGCCGGTGCTCTGCACGTACAGCATCTGGCCGTCGGTGAGCTTGCGCTGGTCGTCGAGCAGGCCCGCCTCGCGGTCGGCCAGGACGAAGGTGGCGGTCTGCACCGTCTTTCCGTTGCCGCCCGGTGCCTGGCAGACGGCCCACCGCTTGGCCTTGCCGGCGTCCTGCGGGGCGGGCAGCCGGTCGGGCGCGTAGGCGATGCCGATGATGGGGCCGCGGGGCGCCTTGCCGCCGTCCAGGATCTTGTCGTCGATCTGGAGGACCTGGAACTTCTGCGGGTCCAGCAGGAGTCGGGCGGAGGCCAGGTTGAGGACCGGGTGCAGGCGGGTCTGGTCCTTGCCGTTCACCTTGGTCCGCAGCACCACGTACCGGGTCGTCGACTGCTTGCCGACGAGGACCTTGGTGCCGGGCTCGTCCCAGCCCTTGGGGGCCTGCGGCCTGAACATGCCCCAGGCGCCGAAGCCTGCGAGGACGACGGCTCCCGCGACCAGTCCGGGCACGATCGCGCGCAGGGGCTTGGGCGCGCCTTCCTCGGAGCCCGCCGCGGAAGGCTGGAGGAACGCGGCGACCGTCCGCCGCTTCGCAAAGGTGTACGCGTTGAGTTCATCACGCCGTGATGCCATGACCGTCTGCTTCTCCCCGCACGGCCCGGTCGGAGACTGCGGTCCCCGGGCCTCGATTGATCGGACCGGGGACCTACTATGCCTCTTGACGGCGGGTATCCACGGGCCGGGTAGGGTGTGGCTGCCGCTCGGCGCCCTCCACACCGGGGCAACCAGGGCCTGTTGGGGCGGATTGAGGATCTTCCGGGGACATGCGGCGGACCGGCGGACAGCGCGCTGCTCCGGCACCCACGGGTCTGGCCCTCTGGGCACCTCCCAGCGGTTGCTGGGGGAGAAAGGGGAGGTGGGCGACTGATGGCCACCGCGACGACGCAGCCGACGGCGCAGCCGACCGGGCAGCCGACGGGGCAGCCGCAGACGGGCGCTCCCGCACCCGCGCGCGGCGCGGTGACACCGAATCCGAAGTCGAGCCCCGGCCGCTTCGGACCGTTCCGACTGCAACAGCTCGTCCTGCTCCAGCTCGCCCTGGCGGCACTGCTGGTGGCCTGGGTCGTGGAGCCGCTGCTGCTGGTTCCGGCGGGTGTGCTCGCGCTCGTCCTGGTCGTCCTCGCCGTCGTACGCCGCCACCAGCGCTCGCTGCCCGAGTGGATCGGCGGCGCGCTCGCGCTGCGCTCCCGGCGCCGGCGGGCCGCCTCGTTCACGGTGCCCGCGGGTACGGAGCCGGGGCTGGCCCCGCTCGTCGAGGCGGAACCGGCGCTGCGGACCCTGACGTTCAGCGACCGCGACCGGCGGCCGGTCGGCATGGTCGGCGACGGCACGTTCCTGACCGCCGTGGTGCAGGTCGACACCGATGCCACCGCACTGCGCCCCGACCGCGGCGCCCGGCCGCTGCCGCTCGCGCTCGTACGGGACGTGCTCGAAGTGGACGGGATCCGGCTGGAGTCGGCGCAGCTGGTGCTGCACACCCAGCCCGCCCCCGCCCCGCACCTGCCGGCCCAGTCGATGGCCACCCGCAACTACGCCCCGCTCCAGGCCCAGACGGGCACCCCGGCGGTGCGGCTGACCTGGATCGCGCTCAAGCTGGACCCGGAGCTCTGCCCCGAGGCCGTCACCGCGCGCGGCGGCGGGCTCGCGGGCGCGCAGCGGTGCGTGGTGCGGGCCGCCGACCAGTTGGCGAGCCGGCTGGCCGGGGCCGGGTTCCGGGCCACCGTGCTGACCGAGCAGGAGCTGACCGCCGCCCTGGCCACCTCCTCGTGCGCGAACCCGATGGCCATCACCCAGGCGGGCCGCTCAGCCAGCACCGGCCGGCGCACCGAGGAGACTGCGCGGACCTGGCGCTGCGACGACCGGCGCCACACCACGTACTGGATAGGCCGCTGGCCGCAGCTCGGCGGCTCCGGGGCCGCTTCCCTGCCGCAGTTCGTGGCGCTGCTGACCTCGCTGCCGGCGCTGGCGACGAACTTCAGCCTGACGATCGCCCCCGACGAGCGGCAGGGCATCACGCTCGCCGGCCACGTCCGGGTCACCGGGCGCAGCGACGAGGAACTGGTGGCGGCCCGCCGGGAACTGGAGCGGGCGGCCCGCGGAGTGCGGACCGGGCTGGTCCGGCTCGACCGCGAACAGGTACCGGGGCTGCTGGCCTCGCTGCCGCTGGGAGGGGCGAGATGAAGAACAAGGTCAGGGGCGGCTTCGGGCTGGTCGGCCCGCGCCGGGAACGGCACACGGTCCCCGCGGCGGACCTGGACCTGCTGGCGCTGCCCGTCGCCGACGACGGGGTCGTCATCGGCGTGGACGCGCACGGGCGGCCCGCCGTGCTCGGCATCAACCGGCCCACCCCGTACGAGGTCACGCTCATCGGCGGCCTGTGGACCGCCCAGGTGCTGGCGCTGCGCGCCGCGGCCACCGGGGCCCGGGTCGCGGTGGAGACCGGACGCGGGCAGGTGTGGGCCGCGCTGGCCCAGGCCGCCGGGGGCGGGCAGCAGTGCGTGACGCTGCACGAGGTCGGCCGGGTGCCGCCGCAGGGCGCGTCGGCGGGCAGCCCGGTGCTGGTGGTCCGGGACTGCGGGATGCGGCCGCCGCGCGGGCGCGTGGTGGCCGGGCCGTGGCAGTCGGTGGTGACGCTGCTGCCGTATCTGAGCCCGACGGCGCCGCGGCTGCTGCAGAACTCCGCGCTGGTGGGCGTCCAGCGGGTGTCCCCCGACGAGGCCGAGCAGATCGGCCGGCTGATGAACCTGCCGCGGCAGACCGTGGAGTCGCTGCCGACGCTCGGCGACGGGGTCACCCTGTGGTGCACGCCGCGGGACCGGCAGTTCGTGATGACGCAGGGCACGGAGTCCGAAACCAACCTCTTGGGTCAAAGCCGCCGCATCGACTGACCCGGCCCGACCCGAACCCCGGCCCGCGCCCCGGCCCCTGCCCCCGGTCCGGGCTCCGGCCCCTGCCGGGCCCACTCGGCCCGGCCCTCTCCCCGGACGGGACTCCCGGCCCGAGACCCGGCCGACTCTCGCCGCCCCGTTCCGGTCCACTCCCCTGGGCCGGGTCCCCGGCCCGTCCCCGGGGGCTGCCCGGCGAGCCGCGGGCCTCGGCGGAGCCGTGGTCGCCCGTGCCCTGGCCGGCCACTTCACCGAGGCCCGCGCCGCGGCCCTGCGCGGGGGGCCCGGGCGCAGACCCGCTACCGGGAAGACCCGGTCCGGCTACCTGCTGTCCGGTCGGGCCGGTCGGCGCGTACGGTGCACGGGAGTCGTGGCGTTTCGGCCTTGTCGGCGTTTCCCCTCCCCGCCCCTTCCCGAAACCGGGGCTCTGCCCCCGGACCCCGTTCGCCTCAAACGCCGGCGGGGCTGGGATGGTTCGGTGGGGCTGGGATGGTTCGGTGGGGCTGGGATGGTTCGGTGGGGCTGGGATGGTTCGGTGGGGCTGGGATGGTTCGGTGGGGCTGAAAAACCCGCGCGCTTCGCGCCCGGTGCGCTCAAACGCCGCGCGGGCTGGATTGTGCCGCTGCGCGGCAATTCCAGCCCCGCCGGCACTATCCAGCCTCGCCGGCGTTTGAGGCGCGGGGGTCCGGGGGCAGAGCCCCCGATCTTTGAGCCGCGCCGGCGATTGAGGCGCGGGCATGCCGGGGGCAGAGCCACGACCTTTCAGCCCCGCCGGCGGTTGAGGCGGGCGGGGTCCGGGGCCGCAGGCCACGGTTTCGGGAAGGGGCGGGGTGGGGTGAAAGACATCGGCGAAGCCGCCGGGGCCGGGCGGGAACCTCCCCGGGGTCAAGACGCGTCCCCGGAAGGGGCTTCGCAGGGCTCCCGGGCGCATGCGGCGGGGTGCGGGGATCGCCCGGCGGTCAACGGCGCGTACGTCTAACAGGGGAGGGCGAGCCGGGAGTAGCACCGACTCCCCCGCGGGATGGGCGTCGCCCAGCGGCATCGGCCCGCTGGTCGGGGGTGTGGCCCGTGCGGCCGGTTTGGGACGGGCTGCCGACAGGGCACCGGGACCCACCGCCCCAGCCCGGCAACGGAGTTGCCCCCAAAGGGATACGGCGGAACCACCGCCCGCCGCGAGCCGGGGCGGACACCGGTGTCGGCACGCGATTAGGCTGAGCGTGGGCGCGGCGTGAGGGGCGCCGGACCAGCGTTCGACAGACCAGGAGGACCAGTGAGCGGCGATCGGAACGAGAGGCGCGGCGGGACGTGGGACGTCCCGACGGACGATCAGTCCGACGCGGAGCCCGAGATGACGGGCGAGTTCACCATCGACTACACCCCGCCGGCCTGGTACACGCAGAGCGCGGCCCCCGCCACGCCGGTACCGGACCTGCCCGAGGGCAGCGGCTTTGAACCCCACAGGCCGTCCGACGTGGCCTCGCCCCCGACGATGCGGATCGCCCCGCCGGCCCCGCGGACGCCGTCCGACGCCGCGGCCGTCCCCGCGCCCGCGGCCGAAGCCGCCGTAGCGGCCCCCGCTCCGGCGGACACGGCCCCCGCCGCCCTGCCGGCTCCTGCACCGGCGCCCGTGCTGGAGGCCGCGCCCGCGGCTCCGGCCGACGCCTTGGCCGTACCGGTACCGCCGGCGCCCGCCCTGGAGGCCGCGCCCGCGCCCGCTCTCCCGGCTCCCGCGCCTGCGCCCGCGCCCGCGCCCGCGGAGGGCACGGTCCCGGCCGGCGGGCCCTTCAGCACGCCCGTCGACGGCACGCCCGTGCTGCCGCCCGCCCCCACCTCCGCCCCCGCTGCCGAAGGCGCGCCGTCGTCCGGCAAGGGCATCGTGCTGGGCAAGGCTCCGGCCCTGCGGCACGACACCCCGCCCGACGGAACGGCGCTGCCCTTCACGGGCGAGCCCGCGGCCCCGCCGGCGTCGGAGGCCGCGGAGGCCGTCAGCCCCGCGCCTGCGCCTCACCCGGCCGTGGCGGCCGCCTTCGAGGGAGCCGCCGGCGAACTCCCGCCGCTGCCGCCCGCGTTCGCCGCCCCGCCGACCCCGCAGGCCGACGCGAACGACTACACGTTCCCGCCGACCCCGCAGGGCGGCTACGGCTTCCCGCCCGTCCCCCCGGGCCCCGCGCAGCCCCAGCCCGACGCCAACGCCCAGCAGGCGCCCGCACCGACCCCGCAGGAGGGGCACACCTTCCCGCCGGCCCCGCAGGGCGGCTACGGCTTCCCGCCCGTCCCCCCGGGCCCCGCGCAACCGCAGGCCGACGCCAACGCCCAGCAGGCGCCCGCACCGACCCCGCAGGAGGGGTACGCCTTCCCGCCGGCGCCCGCGCAGCCGCAGCCCGAGGCCAGCGCCCCGGCCTTCGCGGCCGCACCGCAGGACGGCTATGCCTTCCCGCCCGCCCCGCAGGGCGGTTACGGTTTCCCGGGGCCCGCGCCCCAGCAGGCGTCCGTGCCCGCCCCGCAGGACGGGTACGCCTTCCCGCACATCCCGACCGGCCCGGCGCAGCCGCAGGTGCAGCCGCAGGTGCAGCCGCCCGCCGACGCCGGCGGTTACGCGTTCCCGCCGGCGCAGCAGGCCCCCGTACCCGCGCCGCAGGACGGATACGGGTTCCCGCCCGCCGCCCCCGCCCCCGCGCAGCCGCAGCCGCAGGCCCCCCAGCCCCAGCCGCAGCCCCACCCGCAGGCCGACCCCCGCGCCGCCGGCGCCCCCTGGGGCGGTCCCCAGGCGGGCCCGCAGCCGGGCCCTCAGCCGCACGACCCCCGCTACCAGCCCGGCCCCGTCTCCGGCGGCGGCGCGCCGCTCGGCTACACGGCCGCGGTCGAGCTGTCCTCCGACCGGCTGCTGCGCGGCAAGCAGAAGCCCCGCCCCCAGCGCTCCGGCTTCCGCTTCGGCGGGAAGGCCGCCGAGGCCGACCGCCTGCGCAAGCTGGAGCTCATCCGCACCCCGGTGATGTCCTGCTACCGCATCGCCGTGATCAGCCTCAAGGGCGGCGTCGGCAAGACCACGACCACCACCGCCCTCGGCGCGACCCTCGCGAGCGAGCGCCAGGACAAGATCCTGGCCATCGACGCGAACCCGGACGCCGGCACCCTCGGCCGCCGCGTGCGCCGTGAGACCGGCGCCACGATCCGGGACCTGGTCCAGGCGATCCCGTACCTGAACTCGTACATGGACATCCGGCGGTTCACCTCCCAGGCCCCCTCCGGCCTGGAGATCATCGCCAACGACGTGGACCCGGCCGTCTCCACCACCTTCAACGACGAGGACTACCGCCGCGTCATCGAGACCCTCGGCCGCCAGTACCCGATCATCCTCACCGACTCCGGCACCGGGCTGCTCTACTCCGCCATGCGCGGCGTCCTGGACCTCGCCGATCAGCTGATCATCATCTCGACCCCGTCGGTGGACGGCGCGAGCAGCGCCAGCACCACCCTCGACTGGCTCTCCGCACACGGCTACGGCGACCTCGTCTCCCGCTCGCTCACCGTCATCTCAGGGGT
The DNA here is from genome assembly GCF_040636955.1 of Streptomyces sp. NPDC032472. Taxonomy (NCBI): domain Bacteria; kingdom Bacillati; phylum Actinomycetota; class Actinomycetes; order Kitasatosporales; family Streptomycetaceae; genus Streptomyces; species Streptomyces sp. NPDC032472. The sequence continues at coordinate 6,110 of NZ_JBEZVK010000070.1, read as the reverse complement.
CCGCGAGACCAGCAAGATGATCAAGATCGAGGACATCGTCCAGCACTTCGAGACCCGCTGCCGCGGCGTGGTCGTGGTCCCGTTCGACGAACACCTCGCGGCCGGCGCCGAGGTCGACCTCGACCTGATGCGGCCGAAGACCCGCGAGGCGTACTTCAACCTCTCCGCGCTGGTGGCCGAGGACTTCCTGCGGGCCGCCCAGCAGGCCCCGCAGAACGGCCAGTGGGGAGCCCCGCAGCAGCCGCAGCAGTCGCAGCAGCCCCAGCCCTATCCCCAGCAGCAGGTCCAGCCCGGCCAGCCGTATCCGCAGCAGCCCCAGCCGCAGCCCGGCCAGCCCCCGTACCAGCAGCCCCCGCAGCCGTACGCCGGCGGCCAGCCCCAGCCCCAGCCCTACCCGCAGCAGCCGGGCCAGCCCTGGCCGGGCCAGCCCGGCCAGGCGCAGCCCCCGCGGGACCCGCGCCTCGGCTGAGGCGGGCGGGATCGGATCAGATCGGATCCCCGGCACACGCAGGAGGGCCCGTACCGTCCCCGGACGGTACGGGCCCTTCCCGCAGCAGCAGCAACGGCAGCGCTCAGTGCTCGGCGTCGTACTCCTCGGTCAGCGTCCGCGCGCGCTTCACGTCGTCCGCGATCGCCTCCAGGAGCCCCTCCAGCGAATCGAACTTCGCCATGCCGCGGACGTACGCGAGGAAGTCCACGGTGACGTGGAGCCCGTACAGGTCGAGGCCGACGCGGTCGATCGCGTACGCCTCCACGGTCCGCTCGGTGGCGTCGAACTGGAGGTTGGTCCCGACGGAGATCGCGGCCGGCATCCGCTCGCCGTTCGCCGTCAGCCAGCCCGCGTACACCCCGTCGGCCGGAATGGCGGTGTGCGGCGGGGTCTCGACGTTGGCCGTGGGGAAGCCGAGCTCGCGGCCGCGCTGCGCGCCGCGCACGACGATGCCCTCGACGCGGTGCGGCCGCCCCAGGATCTCGGCCGCGCCCTCCATGTCGCCCTCGGCCACCAGCTTGCGGGCGAGGGTCGAGGAGAACGGCACGCCGCCGCCCGCCGCGCCCCGCTCCACCAGGTCCACGACCTCGACCTCGTAGTCGTAGGTGGCGCCCAGCTCGCGCAGGAAGTCGACGTTGCCGGCGGCCCGGTGGCCGAAGCGGAAGTTCGGGCCCTCGATGACGCCGCACGCGTGCAGCTTGTCGACGAGGACCTTGACGATGAAGTCGGCCGGGGAGAGCTGCGAGAACTCCGCCGTGAACGGCAGGATCAGCAGGGCGTCCACCCCGAGCTCGACCATCAGTTCGGCACGGCGGTCGTACGGGGCCAGGATCGGCGGATGGCTGCCGGGACGGACGACCTCGCTCGGGTGCGGGTCGAAGGTGACGACGACGGAGGGGACGCCGAGCGCGCGCGCCTTGGCCACGGCCCGCCCGATGATCAGCTGATGGCCCCGGTGCACACCGTCGTACGAGCCGATGGTGACGACGCTGCGTCCCCAGTCCTGGGGGATGTCCTCCAAGCCACGCCAGCGCTGCACTGTGACCGCTCCTCGCCCGAACCGTGTAGGCCCTGTACTGGTTGCCGATTGCAGGTCTAAGACTGCCATGTCCGCGCCCGGCGGCCCGCATCGGTACCGGGCAGTGTCATCTCGGGCGGGCGGGCCGGAGGGCGGCCGCCGTCGGGAGCCGGGGGGCACGCGGCGCAAAAGCGCCCCCTTGTGCCCCCTCCAGTCACTCCGCGCGCCTGCTCGGTCGGGTGAATACCGGGCTTCGGCTGGATAGAGACCTACCCGAGGGGGGTCGTGGAGCGGTGAGCAGCGACCGAACGATGTGCGCTCACCGCTCCACGTCAACGCCGGCGCCGGCGCCGACCGGTCAGGATCCCGAGATCCCGAGCCCTGCGGGGCTCAGGCGAAGACCGCCAGCGACTTGGCCTTGCCGCCCTTGTTCTCCACGAGGCCGAGCAGCTGCCCCTGCGGTCCGAAGACCGCCACCGTCCGGCCGGTCTCGTAGGCCTCCGGCATTTCGATCCGCACGCCGTTGGCGAGCAGCGAGGCCCGCCGGGCGTCCAGGTCCCAGCGCGGGAACGCCGCGGCCGCCGCCTCGCCGATCGGCATGACGGTCAGCTCCTCCTGGAGCTGGTCCAGCGTGCGCGCCCGGTCGAGCTTGTACGGGCCCACCCGCGTGCGCCGCAGCGCGGTGAGGTGGCCGCCGACGCCGAGGTCGGCGCCCAGGTCGCGGGCCAGGGCGCGGATGTAGGTACCGCTGGAGCAGACGACGGAGACGACGAGGTCGACGACCTTGGTGCCGTCCTCGGCCTGCGCCTCGCGCATGTCGTAGACCTGGAACGAGGAGACCGTCACCGGCCGGGCCGGGATGTCGAAGTCCTCGCCGTCCCGGGCGCGCTTGTAGGAGCGCACACCCTTGATCTTGATGGCGCTGACCTTGGACGGGACCTGCATGATCTCGCCGGTCAGCTTGGCGATGCCCGCGTCGACGGCCTCGCGCGTGACCCCGGAGGCGTCCGCGCAGGAGGTGATCTCGCCCTCCGCGTCGTCGGTCAGGGTGTTCTGGCCGAGGCGGATCGTCCCGAGGTATTCCTTCTCGGTGAGCGCGAGGTGGCCGAGGAGCTTGGTGGCCTTCTCGACGCCCAGGACGAGGACGCCCGTCGCCATCGGGTCGAGCGTGCCCGCGTGGCCGACGCGGCGGGTCTTGGCGATCCCGCGCATCTTGGCGACCACGTCGTGCGAAGTGAAGCCGGACGGCTTGTCGACGATGACAAGGCCGTCCGGAGTCTTCCCTGCGTTGGTGCTCATTCCGCCGCCGCGTCCTCGTCCTCGTCCTCGCCCGGCTTCTTGTACGGGTCGGCCTCGCCGGCGTACTCGGCGCCCGAGGAGGCCTCGCGCACCGCGGCGTCGGAGAGCCGCGCCTTGTCGAGGAGGTCCTCGATCGTCCGGGCGGTGTCCGGGAGGGCGTCCGCCACGAAGGTCAGGGTCGGCGTGAACTTGGTGCCCGCCACCCGGCCGACCGCGGAACGCAGCATGCCCTTGGCACTCTCGAGGCCGGCGGCCGCGCTGGCCCGGTCCTCGTCGTCGCCGTACACCGTGTAGAAGACCGTGGCCTCCCGCAGGTCACCGGTGACCCGGGTGTCCGTGATCGTCACGTGCGTACCGAGGCGCGGGTCCTTGATGCCTCGCTGCAGCTTCTGGGCGACCACCTCCCGGATGAGGTCCGCCAGCTTCTTCGCCCGCGCATTGTCGGCCACTGGTCCGTCTCCTTCTTCGTCTTGCAATCAGTCTTCATCACCGTGGAGCCGCCGGCGTACCGACAGCAGCTCCACTTCCGGACGGGCCGCGACCAGCCGCTCGCAGCGGTCGAGTACGTCCGAGAGGAACCCCGTGTCCCCACTCACCAGGGCGACCCCGATACGGGCCCTGCGGTGGAGGTCCTGGTCGCCCACTTCTGCCGCGCTCACCGAGAACTTCCGTTGGAGCTCGGCGACGATGGGTCGGACTACGGAGCGTTTCTCCTTCAGCGAGTGAACGTCGCCGAGGAGCAGGTCGAAGGACAGAGTCCCCACGTACATGCAGTTCCGGATGTCCCGCCGGTCCGGGTTCGGTGGCCTGCCGGCCGACGCGCGGCAGGGTCACCAGAACCGTACACGCAACGGCCGGGGCCGATCGACGGATATTCCGCCGACCGGCCCCGGTGTTACGACACGGTGCGATGTGTGCGATGTGGCTCGCGCTTACGCGCGGGGCTTCTCGCGCATCTCGTACGTCGCGATGACGTCGTCGATCTTGATGTCGTTGAAGTTTCCGAGGTTGATACCGCCCTCGAAGCCTTCGCGGATCTCGGTGACGTCGTCCTTGAAGCGGCGCAGACCGGTGATCGTGAGGTTCTCGGCGACGACCTTGCCGTCGCGGAGCAGGCGCGCCTTGGTGTTGCGCTTGACCTCGCCGGAGCGGATGAGGACACCCGCGATGTTGCCCAGCTTGGACGAGCGGAAGACCTCGCGGACCTCCGCCGTACCGAGCTCGACCTCTTCGTACTCCGGCTTGAGCAGACCCTTCAGGGCCGCCTCGATCTCCTCGATGGCCTGGTAGATCACCGAGTAGTACCGGACGTCGACGCCCTCGCGCTCCGCCATCTGCGCGGCACGGCCGGCCGCACGGACGTTGTAGCCGATGACGATGGCGTCGGAGCCCATCGCCAGGTCGATGTCGGACTCGGTGACCGCACCCACACCGCGGTGCAGGACGCGGATGTCGACCTCTTCGCCGACGTCGAGCTGGAGCAGCGAGGACTCCAGGGCCTCGACCGCACCGGACGCGTCGCCCTTGATGATGAGGTTGAGTTCCTGGACCAGACCGGCCTTGAGCACGGAGTCGAGGTCCTCGAGGGACACGCGACGGACGCGCTTGGCGAAGTTGGCGTTGCGCTCGCGCGCAGCACGCTTCTCGGCGATCTGGCGGGCGGTGCGGTCCTCGTCGACGACGAGGAAGTTGTCGCCGGCGCCGGGGACGTTGGTGAGACCCAGGACCAGGACGGGGGTCGACGGACCCGCTTCCTCGACGTTGTTGCCCTTGTCGTCGAGCATCGCGCGGACACGGCCGTACGCGTCGCCCACGACCATCGTGTCGCCGACGCGGAGGGTACCGCGCTGGACGAGGACGGTCGCGACGGCACCGCGGCCGCGGTCGAGGTGGGACTCGATCGCAATACCCTGGGCGTCCTGCTCGGGGTTGGCGCGCAGGTCGAGGGCGGCGTCCGCGGTCAGGACCACGGCCTCCAGCAGCTTGTCGATGTTCAGACCCTGCTTGGCGGAGATGTCGACGAACATCGTGTCGCCGCCGTACTCCTCGGCCACCAGGCCGTACTCGGTCAGCTGACCGCGCACCTTGGTCGGGTCCGCACCCTCGACGTCGATCTTGTTGACCGCGACCACGATCGGCACGTCGGCCGCCTTGGCGTGGTTCAGGGCCTCGATCGTCTGCGGCATGACGCCGTCGTTGGCCGCCACCACGAGGATCGCGATGTCGGTCGACTTCGCACCGCGGGCACGCATGGCGGTGAACGCCTCGTGACCCGGGGTGTCGATGAAGGTGATCCGGCGGTCCTCTTCGTTGACGTTGGCCGCCACCTGGTAGGCACCGATGTGCTGGGTGATGCCGCCGGCCTCGCCCGCGACCACGTTGGTCTTGCGGATCGCGTCGAGGAGGCGGGTCTTGCCGTGGTCGACGTGACCCATGACGGTCACGACCGGCGGACGCGGCAGCAGGTACTCCTCGCCGCCCTCGTCCTCGCCGAACTCGATGTCGAAGGACTCGAGCAGCTCGCGGTCCTCCTCCTCCGGGCTGACGATCTGAACCGAGTAGTTCATCTCGCCGGCGAGGAGCTGGAGGGTCTCGTCGGAGACGGACTGCGTGGCAGTGACCATCTCGCCGAGGTTCATCATGACCGCGACCAGCGACGCCGGGTTGGCGTTGATCTTCTCCGCGAAGTCGGTGAGGGACGCACCGCGCGACAGGCGAACGGTCTCGCCGTTGCCGCGGGGCAGCATCACGCCGCCCACGGACGGGGCCTGCATGGCCTCGTACTCCTGGCGCCTCTGACGCTTCGACTTGCGGCCGCGACGGGCCGGACCGCCGGGACGGCCGAACGCACCCTGCGTGCCGCCACGGGCACCCGGGCCGCCGGGACGGCCGCCGAAGCCGGGACGACCGCCGCCAGCACCGGCCGGGCCGCCGCCGAAGCCGCCGCCGCCGGGACGCGGGCCGCCGAAGCCGCCGCCGGCCGGACGCGAGCCCGGACCGGCCGGACGGCCGGCGAAGCCGCCGCCGGGACGACCGGCGCCACCGCCGGGACGCGGACCGCCGGCACCGGGACGGCCGGGGCCGCCGCCGGGACGCGGGCCGGGACCGCCGGCAGCGGGACGCTGCGGCATCATGCCCGGGTTCGGACGGTTGCCGCCGGGGGCCGGACGCGGGGCGCCCTGCGGACGGGGCATGCCGCCCGGGGTCGGACGCGGGCCGCCGGGGCCCTGCGGACGCGGAGCGCCGCCGGGACCGGCCTGCGGACGCGGGGCGCCCGGGGCACCGGCGCCGGGGGCACCGGGG